>NZ_JBKGHJ010000311.1:0-10474 GCF_046520365.1 Corallococcus sp. 4LFB | reverse complement strand
CTGCCGGACGGCGCCGGCGCTGCTGACGCTGGTGGCGGCCTGGGTGCTGCTGGCGATCCCGGATGGCCTGCACCGCTCCTCCGCGTCCGCGCTGGTGGTGGAGCAGTCCCCGGGCCCCTCCGAGCGCGGCCGGTTCATGGGCGCGCTGGGCTCCTGCGGCGCGCTGGCCTCCGTGCTCGCGCCCGTCACCTACGGCTTCGTCTCGCAGCGGGCCGGCATCGGCTGCGCGTTCCTCCTCTCGTCGGTGTCCCTCGTGCTGGCGCTCGGCTGTGTGTCGCGCGTGCGCGAGGCGTCCTCCCACGCCACTCCTGAACCGGCCCCCGTGGCCGCCCTCACCCCCACCTCGGAGCCCGGATGAGCCCCCTTCGCCACGTCTGTCGCTGGGGCACCGCGCTGTTGGCCGCGCTGGTGCCCACGCTGGGACACGCTGATTCGACGTACAAGGTCACCGCGACGCGGACGCAGGACGCCATCACCATCGACGGCAAGGGGGACGAGCCCGCCTGGCAGACGGCCCCGGAGCTTTCCGGCTGGTACCTCACGCGCGTCAACTACGGCAAGCCCGCGCCGGACGACACCAGGGTCCGCATCCTCTACGACCAGGACAACCTGTACTTCCTCTTCCACTGCCTGGACTCCAAGCCGGAGCGCATCACCGGCTACACGGTGCAGAACGAGGGGTTCCTCCACCAGGAGGACAACATCACCATCATCCTGGACACGTTCCTGGACCACCGGAACGCGTACTACTTCTGGACCAACCCGCTGGGCGTGCGCACCGACGGGCGCATCGTGGATGACGGCGAGGCGTTCTCCACCAACTGGCGCGGGGAGTGGGAGACGAAGGCCACCGTGGTGAAGGACGGGTGGATTTCGGAGGTGCGCATCCCGTTCGCCAACTTCCAGTTCGAGACGAAGGACGAGATCTCCTTCGGCATGCTCCTGGACCGCGAACAGTCGCGCAACCAGGAGTGGAGCAACTGGACGCCGGACGGCGTCAACAGCGCGAAGGTGAGCCGCTACCCGCACCTGGAGGGGCTCAAGGGCATCAAGCCGCGCTCCATCTTCAGCATCACCCCGTACGTGGCCACCACGGTGGCGCTGAAGACGACGGACGACCGGGGCACCTTCCGTCCCAACGTGGGCGCGGACGCGCGCATCGACCCGACGCCCTGGCTGTCGGTGAAGCTCACCGCCAACCCGGACTTCAGCGACGCGGAAGCGGACCAGAGCTTCCTCCTGCTGGACACGGACCAGCCGCTCTTGCCGGAGCGCCGCGCGTTCTTCACGGAGAGCGAGCACCTCTTCATCGCGCCCATCAACGTCTTCACCTCGCGCCGCATCGCGCTGCGGCCGCATGACCGGGTGTGGGGCGGCCTGCAGCTCACGGGCAAGCTGGGGGGCTTGAGCTTCTCGATGATGGACGTGCAGCACCGCGACTCCACCGGCCGGGACGCCAACGGCCGCGAGGTCTTCGAGAACGTCAACTCCGGCGTGCTGCGGTTGCAGCAGGACATCGGCAAGCGGTCGATGATTGCCCTGGTGGCGCTCAACCGCAGCGGGCGGGGCGGGCTGTTCGGGGACTCGGACTTCCAGACGGTGGGCGTGGACGGCAACTTCCACCTCTTCGAGGAGTTCTTCGTCCAGGCGCAGGCGCTGAAGAGCTGGAGCCCGCTGGGCAACGAGGACTCGGACGCGTACCACGTGGGCCTGCACCGCTTCGACACGCTGTCGGAGTTCTGGTTGCAGCTCGAGGACATCGGGAAGAACTACGCGAACCCGCTGGGCTGGACGCCGGTGGTGGACAAGCAGGGCTACAACTCGCACCTGTTCCTGAACCCGTTCCCCAAGTGGCGCTTCCTGCCCCGGCTGGACGTGACGTGGGACTCGCTGTGGCGCCGCAACCACGAGGGCGAGCGCATGCGGTGGCGCAACCGCCTCAACGTGCAGCCCTACCTGCACCACGACTTCGCGCTCTACCTGGAGGGCATCTACGACGACAACCTGGGCTTCCGGGACCGGCTGGGCACGTTCGGCTTCACCCTGTTCCCGCACGACTGGCAGAGCTACACGCTGACCGCCGTCGCCGGCCGCTTCCTGGGCGGGGAGATCCGCGGCTTCAACGGCGCGGCGAACCTCAAGATTGGCCCGCACATCGTCGCGCGCTTCAGCGGCTTCTACACGCGCAACTTCAACGTGCCGGCGAACAGCGACCTCTACGGCGCGTCCGGGGACGGCTACAGCTTCTCCGGCTACGCGCAGCTGCGCTACCACTTCAGCCCGGACCTCTACGCGCGCCTGACCTTGCAGAAGGGCGGCGTGTACGAGCTGGCGGACTACAACGCCGTGAAGGGCACGTTCCTGGACGCGATGGTGGGGTGGCACTACCGCCAGTGGAGCGACATCTTCCTCGTCTACACGGATCAGCCCTTCGGCGGCTCCCAGGAGCGGCGGATCCTCTCGAAAATCTCCTTCAACTACTGACCTGTCCGAGGGCCTTCGCATGACCGCCGCCGACCCGCAGAGCCTCAAGCGCCGCTACGACGAGGTGTCCCCGAAGTACGACCAGGGCGCGCCCAACGCCATGGCCATCAAGCTGTTCTGGCTGGCCTACGAGCACCTCACCTGGAAGCCGGTGGAGGCGCTGCTGCCCAAGGACGGCACGGCCTGGCGCGTGCTGGACGCGGGCGGCGGCGGCGGCAAGTTCGGCACGCGCTTCGCGGAGGCCGGGCACCACGTCACCGTGCTGGACATCTCTCCGGGCATGCTGGACGGCGCCAGGGCCCAGTTCGCCGCGAAGGGGCTCCTGGACCGCGTGGCCTTCGTGGAGGGCAACGTCGCGGCGCTGGAGCTGCCGGACGCGGCCTTCGACCTGGTCTTCTGCGAGGGCGACCCGGTGTCGTACTGCCTGGACGCGTACCCGCGCGCGGTGAAGGAGCTGGTGCGCGTGGCGAAGCCGGGCGCGCCCGTCGTGCTGGGCGTGGACAACCGCTACGAGGCGTTCTCCGGGTACCTGAAGCAGGGCAAGCCGCAGGAGGCCTTCCGCGCGCTCCACGACGGCCGCACGACGTGCCCGTACGGCCTGCCGGTGCACGCCTTCACGGTGCGCGAGCTGGAGCGCGCGGTGGCGGACGCGGGCGCGGAGCTGCTGGAGATCTTCGGCAAGCCGGTGATGTTCTTCGACATGCTCCACGCGATGACGGCCGCGCACGGCGGCACCGCGGAGAAGCCGTGGGACGCGTGGGCCGCGCGCGAGGAGATATTGGCGTTGCAGGAGAAGCTGGCGCACGAGGGCTTCGCCGTCCTGGGGCAGCACCTCCAGGTGATGGCGCGGCGCAAGGCCTGACGCCATGGGCCTTCCCTTCCTGGGCGTGGGGCTCAGCTACCGCTGGGACCTCAATCCGCACCTGGCGCGTGGCAACCCTGGCGTGGACTGGCTGGAGGTGACGCCCGAGCACTTCCTGCCGCTCACGCCGGACTCGGAGCGGCGGCTGGAGCTGCTCGCGAAGCGCTATCCCCTGGTGGGCCACAGCCTGGAGCTGTCGGTGGGCTCGGACGGCGTGGACGCGCCCGGCTACCGGGAGGGCCTGAAGCGCATCCGCCAGCTCACCCGGAGCGCCTGGCACGGGGACCACCTGTGCTTCACGCGCGTGGGGAACCTGCCCCTGCGCGCGCTGACGCCGGTGCCGCTGACGGAGGAGGCGGTGGCCACGTGCGTGCGCAACGTGAAGGCGGCGCGAGCGGACCTGGACGTGCCCTTCGTGGTGGAGAACATCGCGTACCTCTTCCACACGCCGCTCAACACGTTGGAGGAGGCGGAGTTCCTGCGCCGCGTGGCGGAGGGCGCGGACTGCGGGCTGCTGCTGGACCTGCACAACCTGTATTGCAACGCGGTCAACCACGGGTTCGACCCGTATGCCTTCCTGGACCGTCTGCCTTTGGAGCGCGTGGTGCAGGTGCACCTGGCGGGCGGCATCACGATGGAGGGATTGAGGTTGGACAGCCACTCCGCGCCGTCGCCGGAGGAGGTGTGGCGCCTGCTGGAGTACGTGGCGCCCCGCAGCCCGGTGCGCGGGGTGAACTTCGAGATGGACAGCGGCTTTCCCCCCTTCTCGCGGCTGGTGGAGGAGCTGGCCCGCGCGCGCGCCATCCTCCAGCGCTGCGGCGCGAGCGCGGCTTGAGCGACCGACGATGAGCTACCCACGAACATTGGAAGTCCTGGCCCGGCTGCACGTCGACCCCCGCTTCCGTGAGGCGTGGCGCAGCGATGCCTCCAGGGCCCTGGCCCCGCTGGGGCTGACGCCGCCGGAAGCGGAGGCGCTCCAGCGGGTGGCTCCGGAGGTGGTGGAGCGCGCCGGCCGGATGATGGACTTCCACCGCACCGAGCGCGTGCGCGAACAGCTCGCCTGGGTGGATGAGGCGAAGCGGCCGGAGCTGGGCCCGCTGCGAGCGCGCTTCCTCCAGGACGTGCCGCCGGAGGTGCTCAACCGCGAGGAGGCCATCGCGTACTGCCGCTTCCTGGAGGCGGGCGAGCACGCCCCGCACGCGAAGCTCCTCCAGCCGCTGCCCGCGTACGTGCCGCAGCTGGCGCGGTGCGAACGGCTGCGCCTGCAGCTCGCATGGGGCCTTGCCCCCATGCCCGCGTCGGGCCCGCGCGTGGAGTGCTTCGACTACCCGGTGCTCACGCTGCTCGCCGCGCTGGACGCGCCGGGCTGGCCCCCGGTGGCGCCGAAGCCCACGCGCGTGGAGTACCTCAAGGTGCCGGGCCTGCCCGCCGTGATGCCGCGCGAGCTGCCGTCACCTTGAGGTGCCCCGTGCATCTCAGTGCTTGCGGTGGTGCGTCTTCTCGTAGGTGCCCATGAGCTGGGTCTCCCCCACGATGTGCCCCTCCATCGCCTTGAGCAGCTCCGTGCGGGTGGGCTGCTTCAGGTCCGGCAGCACCGTGTCCAGGGCGTACAGCCGGAAGTAGTACCGGTGGTTGCCCACGGGCGGCATGGGGCCGCCGTAGTCCTGCCGGTTGAAGTCGTTGCGCCCCAGCTTCGCCCCTTCCGGCAGCACGTCCAGGGTGGCCCCGTCCGGGATGCTCTGGGCGTTGACGGGGAGGTTGTAAAGGACCCAGTGGCAGAAGGTGCGCTGGGGGTTCGCCGGGTCCGGCGCGTCCGGGTCCTCCACGATGAGCGCCAGGCTCTTGGCCCCGGCGGGGAGGTTCTCCCAGTGAAGGGGAGGTGCCTTGTCGTCCCCCTCGCCGGTGTAGGCGATGGGGATGGGCATCCCGTCCTTGAACTTCGGCGAGGTGAGCTCGAGCGGCTTCGGCATGCGTGACTCCTTGGGCCTGAGCGGCCAACGTGACCCCTGCCAAGCTGCGGACGCCCCTGGCACGGTGCTGAGAGGCGGAGGGCGCGACGCCCGGCCGCCCGTCACCTCCCTGGGGCCCCACGCCGCTGATCCACCGGGCGCCCCCCGGGCCGCCTGCCGCCAAAGCCCGCGCGCCAGAGAGAAACCACCCCTCCCGCCCCGGCGCCGTGGTAGCTGCGCTTGCGGGTGCCGCAACCGCTGCTGGCACCCCGGGCCCCCGCGTCCCTGTACCGGTTGCACGCGCCGCGCATTCGGTGCTAAGCGGCGCCCGCGCGTGTATGGGCGGGGTCGGGGTTGGTGAAGGAAACCCAAGACTTTCCCGGGGTTTGGTGAGGCGTCCGCATGGCAGACCAGAAGCCACGGAAGCAGGCGGACGCGCCGGACAGTGAGCTGGGCGAGACGGCCCGGCAGATGCGGGCGGCGGAGCCGTACATCTCCGCGGTCTGGAAGCTGGTGGGCGGGGCGGTGGTGGGGGTCCTGGGAGGCTACTTCCTGGACAAGTGGCTGGGGACGTCGCCCTGGCTGCTCCTGGGGCTGAGCCTGGTGGGGATTGGCGTGGGGTTCTACGGCTTCCTCCACGCCATGTCCCGGCTGGGGAAGCGCAAGT
Source organism: Corallococcus sp. 4LFB (assembly GCF_046520365.1). Lineage (NCBI taxonomy): Bacteria > Pseudomonadati > Myxococcota > Myxococcia > Myxococcales > Myxococcaceae > Corallococcus > Corallococcus sp. 4LFB. The sequence continues at coordinate 4,512 of NZ_JBKGHJ010000311.1, read as the reverse complement.
GACGGGGACGGGCGGACAGCCGAAGCGGGATCCGTTCTGGACGCACGCGGGGCTGGCGGCGGCGGTGATGGGCGTGGGGGCGGTGGTGGCGGCGGCGCTGCCCAAGGCGGCGGAGGACCGGGTCGCGGCGCTCCTGGGCGTCGGGGTGACGGCGGTGACGGGCGTGGTGGCGCTGGTGCTCAAGCGGCGCGCGGCGATGCAGGCGGACTTGAAGGCGGCGTTGAAGGTGGTCGGTGTGGTCTTCGCCCTCAGGGGCGTGGGCGTGGGGCTTGGGCTGGCGTGGGTGGTGTCCCGGGGTTTGAGCGCGATCGCGTTCGTGGGCGGCTTCTTCGGCGTCTACTTCGCGCTGCAGTGGATTGAAGTCAGCTACGTGATGGCCGCGTCGAAAGACGCGGCGGGCGGAGACGAGTGATGCGCAAGGCAATGGTGCTGTTCGCCTGTCTGTTCGCGGGCACCGTGTGGGCCTCGGAGCAGCATGGCGAGGAGCCTGGGGCAGCGTCCCCTGGCGTGCACGGCGTGGCGAACGAGGACCAGGACGCCGAGGGCGAGGACGTCGCCGGCTACATCCTCCACCACGTGGCGGACTCGAACGAGTACGAGTTCGAGGTCCCCCTCAGCCACAACCACATCCCCATCCACCTGCCGCGCATCCTCATCCCGTTGCAGGAGGGCGCCTGCGCGCCCGTGGCGGACCCGCACGGGGGCCACGGCGAGGTGTACCCGGGCCTGGGCGCCGGCTGCCTGGACCTCTCCATCACCAAGCACACGGTGATGATGTGGCTGGCGGCGCTGCTGCTCATCGGCGCGCTGCTCATCTGGAGCAACCGCGACAAGACGAAGCTCGTGCCGCGCGGCGCCGGGGCGAACCTCTTCGAGATGCTCGTGCTCTTCGTTCGCGACGAGCTGGCCATCAAGAACATCGGCAAGGAGGAGGGCCCCCGGTACGTGCCCTACCTGCTCACCGCGTTCTTCTTCATCCTCTTCATGAACCTGCTGGGCCTGTTCCCCTGGATGGCGACCGCCACGGGCAACATCGCCGTCACCTGCGGCCTGGCGCTGTGCACCTTCTTCGTCACGCAGGCGGCCGGCATCCGCGCGGCGGGCATCGGCGGCTACCTCAAGCACCTGACGGGCGGCGTGGCCCCCTGGCTGTGGCCCATCATGATTCCGGTGGAGTTCCTGGGCCTGTTCACCAAGCCCTTCGCGCTCACCATCCGCCTCTTCGCCAACATGCTGGCGGGCCACATCGTCATCTTCTTCCTGCTGGGCCTCATCTTCATGCTCCGCAACCCCGCGGTGGCGCTGGTGAGCGTGCCGTTCGCCTTCGGCATCTACCTGCTGGAGCTGTTCGTGGCCTTCGTGCAGGCGTACGTGTTCACCATGCTGTCGGCGCTCTTCATCGGGATGAGCGTGGCCATGGGCCACCACCACGACGAGCACCACGAGGGTGGCGCGAGCCACGACCACGGCAAGGCCCACCACCTGGGCTGACAAGTTGACGGGGCGCACGTCGGTGTGACGGCGCGCCCCGGTTGAAGACCCGGCGGTTCGAAAGGCCGCCGGAGGTTGTCCAAAAGGGCCCCCACGACCCCCCCACAAGCGGGTCCCGCCTCACGAAAGAAGACGTGCTCCCATGACCAACCTCGCTCTTGCCTTCCTCGCCGCCGGTATCGGCGCGGGTCTCTCCATCATCGGCGCCGCGCTCGGCATCGGTAAGCTGGCCGCCGCCGCCATGGACGCCACGGGCCGCCAGCCGGCCGCCGGTGGCGACATCCGCACCACGATGATCATCGCCGCGGCCCTCATCGAAGGCGCCACGCTGTTCGCGCTGGTCGTCTGCATCCTGCTCGCCATCAAGGCTTAAGGCCGGCAGGTCGCAACGGGAGCCGGCGTCCTCTTCGGGAAGAAGGGGCGCCGGCGTTCCGTGCTCGCAGTGCGCAGCACCTGTCTCACCTGAAGCCTCCCGCATCCTCCCTCTGTCTTTCCGCTTCACCGGGACCCGCCATGTTCCTGCCCTCTGTCCTCGCCGCCAGCAGCTTCGTGGAGGTCCGTCCGGGCCTCATCTTCTGGACCATCGTCACCTTCGTCATCGTCCTGCTGGTGCTGCGGGCGAAGGCGTGGGGGCCCATCCTGTCGCTCGTGGAAGAGCGCGAGAAGCAGATCACCAACGCCATCGAGAGCGCGAAGCGTGAGCGCGCCGAGGCGGAGAAGCTGCTCGCCGACCAGAAGACGGCCATCGCCGAGGCCCGCCGCGAGGCCGCGGAGACCACCCGCCGCGTGCAGGCGGACATGGAGAAGTTCCGCGACGAGCTGATGGCCAAGAGCCGCAAGGAGGCGGAGGAGCTGAAGCTGTCCGCCCGCCGGGAGATTGAAGACCAGAAGGCCAAGGCCATCGCGGAGGTCCGCGCCATGGCCGTGGACCTGGCCATGGAAGTGGCCGGCAAGCTCATCAACGAGCGCATGGACGACGCCAAGCACCGCGCGCTGGCCGAGCAGTTCGTGCAGGGCCTGCCCGGCGCCACGAGCGCCACGGCGACCCGCCGCTCGGCCTAAACCCGGCGGGGAGTCTTCCGCCGCGCCCGCTCGTTCCAGGAATCCATCATGGCTCTCTCCATCGGCATCGTCGGTCTGCCCAACGTGGGCAAGTCCACCCTGTTCAACGCCCTGTCCGCCGCGGGCGCGCAGGCGGCGAACTATCCGTTCTGCACCATCGAGCCGAACGTGGGCGTGGTGCCGGTGCCGGACGACCGCCTGGACCAGCTGTCGGCGCTCGTCAAGCCGCTGAAGAAGATCCCCACGTCGCTGGAGTTCGTGGACATCGCCGGCCTGGTGCGCGGCGCGTCCAAGGGCGAGGGCCTGGGCAACCAGTTCCTGGGGAACATCCGGCAGGTGAACGCGGTGCTCCACGTGCTGCGCTGCTTCGAGGACGACAACGTCACCCACGTCGAGGGAGGCGTGAACCCGGTGCGGGACCGGGACGTGGTCGACACGGAGCTGTGCCTCAAGGACCTGGAGACCGTGGAGAAGCGCCGCGAGCGCTCGCTGAAGAACACCAAGATGGGGGGCAAGGCGGGCGACGAGGCGAAGGCCGAGGTCGCGCTGCTGGACCGCATCAAGGCGAAGCTGGATGAAGGCGTCACGGTGCGCGCGCAGAAGCTCACCGACGACGAGAAGGCGGCCATCCAGGACCTGTTCCTGCTGACGGACAAGCCCGTGCTGTACGTGGCCAACATCAGCGAGAAGCAGATTGGCAAGGAGGACGCGGACCCCCGCGTGCAGCAGGTGCGCGAGATGGCCGCCAAGGAGGGCGCGGGCGTGGTGGTGCTGGCGGCGGCGCTGGAGTCTGAAATCCAGCAGCTCGCCGAGGCCGACCGCCCCGGCTTCCTGGCGGACTCCGGCCTGACGGAGCCCGGCCTGCACAAGGTGGTGCGCGAGGGCTACAAGCTCCTGGGCCTGTGGACCTACTTCACGGTGGGCGAGCAGGAGTGCCGCGCGTGGACCATCCACAAGGGCTTCAAGGCGCCGCAGGCGGCGGGCGTCATCCACTCCGACTTCGAGCGCGGCTTCATCAAGGCGGAAGTCTTCGCGTGGACGGACTTGGTGAAGCTGGGCAGCGAGGCCGCGGTGAAGGAGAAGGGCCTCCTGCGCGTGGAAGGCAAGGAGTACGTCGTGCAGGACGGCGACTGCATGCACTTCCGCTTCAACGTCTGACGCGGGGGCTTCTCCGCTGTTGGAAGTGACGACGGGCGCTGCCTTCCACTCACGGAAGGGGCGCCCGTTTCGTTTCTAGCGGGGGCCGCTCAGCCAGGTGTAGCCCCAGAGGCCCACGGCGAGCGCGGCCAGCACGGTGGAGAGGATGGCGGAGCGCTTCACGCGGCCCGCGGGGTCCGGGTTGCCCAGGGCGTACCTCCACACGCCGCCCACGCGCAGCGCCAGGAAGAGGGCCAGGAGCACCGGGCCCACGACCTGCCAGCCTTCCGGGCGCTTGAGGATGACGATCCACGAGGCGATGAAGGCCACGTTGCCGAGCAACATCAGGGCGGGATAGGGCAGGGTCGGGCGGGAGGTGCTCACAGGGCTGGCAGTGTGTGCACGGGGCGTCAGGCCGCCCAACGGAAACCCGCGCGGCGTGCACGCCATGTGACAGCCGCGCGGAATGTCTCACGGTGCTACCGGGGCGGGGGCTCCACATAGCGGGCGCGCGGACGGAGCAGGTGGCCTTGCTCGCGCTGCTCCAGGACGTGCGCGACCCAGCCCGCGGTGCGGCCCAGGCTGAACAGCACGGTGGCGGCGCCGGAGGGCAGGCCCAGCGCGTCCGCGAGCATCACCAGGCCCCAGTCCAGTGACGGGGGCGGGTGGCCGGCGTCGCGCATGGTGTCCATGACGGCGCGGGCCACGCGGACCTTCAGGGACTCGGGCTTCACGCTCAGCGCGGCGTTGATGAGGGGCGGCGTGCGGGGATCGCCCTTCAGGTAGAGGCGGTGGCCGAAGCCCGTCACGGCTTCGCCCGGC
>NZ_JBKGHJ010000310.1:9285-10494 GCF_046520365.1 Corallococcus sp. 4LFB | reverse complement strand
AGGTCCGGCTTGAGCGCGTTGGCCCGCCGCACCAGCTCGTCCATGAAGCGCCGCTGGATGACGGGGCCCACGTGCAGGTCGGTGAGCTGCACGATGCTGAAGCCGTCCAGCGCGCGGGGCAGCCTGGGGATGCGGACCACCAGCTCCGTGATCTCCGGAGCCGTGAACGCGCGCCAGCTGCCATACCCCGCCAGCCCCCCGCCCAGCGCGAGCGCCCCACCCGCCGTCGCCTGCGACAGGAAGCGCCGCCGCTCCACATCCACGGAAGGCGCGGCGGGAGCAGGCCGGACCCGGCGCCGCAGGGCGAGCACCGCCCGGACCACGTCGAGCCCCGCGAGCGCGAGCACCAGGCACAGCGCCACGCCCATCCACGAATAGGACACCAGCTCCACCACGTCGCCAGGAGCCTCCGGGAGCGTGCGCTGCAGGTACCGCCGGGCCACCAGCACCCCCGTCATGACGCCCAGGACAAGCGCGGCGACGAGCCGGGGCCCACGGCGGGGAGTGACGTTCCAAACGAGCCGCCGGAACAGGTACAGGTGCCCGAGCACGGCACCCAGCGCGATGAGGAGCGAGAACGAAGACAACGGCATGCGCCCAGCCTCCCGCGCCTTCCGCCTGCACGCACCTGAATCCGTGCCTGGCCGCCCGCCTGTCGTGAACCAGCGCAAGGAAACGGACGTCCCCGTCAGCCGTGCTCGTCCCACAGGAAGGAGAGTTCCAGCGCCAGGGCCTCGAAGGGTTCGACGTGGACGGTGGCACTTCCAGAATGGAAGCCCACCTGCCTGTAGCCTTCCGCCTCCAGCCAGAACACTTCCAACGTGCGGGGCGCCGGGTCCAGCAACCAGACATGCCGCACGCCTTTTCGTGCGTACACCGGCAGCTTCGCGTCGCGGTCCAGCTTCCGGGTGGACGGCGACAGCACCTCGCAGACCCAATCTGGCGCCAGGTGGGAAGCAGCCCCTCGGGGTGTTCCTGGCAGCCGTTCGCGCCGCCAGCCCGCGATATCCGGAATGAGGACATCCATTCTGAAATGGAGTTCGGGTTCGTCCAGGATGAGCCAACCTCCAGGCCCGCCGCGTCCCCGGTCGAAGGGACCCGTGAGTTCCCCGCCCAGGTGGGACGCCACGATGAGATGAGGAGCCGCAGGCCGTGGGCTCGCATACAGCTCCCCCGCGACGATCTCCCCCACCACATGCTCCGGGAGCG
>NZ_JBKGHJ010000310.1:0-9185 GCF_046520365.1 Corallococcus sp. 4LFB | reverse complement strand
GGGCTCGCATACAGCTCCCCCGCGACGATCTCCCCCACCACATGCTCCGGGAGCGCCTCCAGGTCCGCGTAGGTCGCGGGCTTCTTTCCCATGGATTCCCTCCAGTCCTCGCCGCCCATCACTCTATCCATGAACGTGAGAGCCAGCACGCACGCCTGACGTACAGGGGCGGACGGGAATTCCTAGACCCTGGGGGTCTTGTTGCCTTCAGCTCACCGTGCGTCCCCAGATGAACGCGAGGTCCAGCTCCACCGCGTCGAAGGGCTCCGCGCGCACCGGGGCATCCCCGGTATGTGTGAGCAGCACTTCGTACCGACCGTCCCGCAAGCCGAACACCTCCAGGGTGCGCGTGCGCGGATCCATCAACCAGACATGCCGCACGCCCTCGCGCGCGTACACCGGCAGCTTCGCCTCGCGGTCCAGCTTCCGGGTGGATGGAGACAGCACCTCGCAGACCCAGTCCGGCGCGAGCGACGTCGCTGCCGTCTCGGGAACATCAGGCATCCGTTCCAATCTCCACCCCGCGACGTCCGGGACCAGGACGTCATACCCAAGATGCAGCTCCGGCTCTCCCATGAGCATCCACCCTCCAGGCCCACCCCTTCCCCGCTCGAAGGGACCCAGAAGCTCTCCACCCAACCGGTGGGCAATCACACCATGCCGCATCGCCGGCCGCGGGCTCGCATACAGCTCCCCCGCGACGATCTCCCCCACCACATGCTCCGGGAGCGCCTCCAGGTCCGCGTAGGTCGCGGGCTTCTTTCCCATCACGTCTCCCCATTCCTCGCCGCCCTCCACTCTATCCATGACGGCCAGGGGTAGCACGCCCATCCGACATGACAGGACACACGTCCGACTCCCTACCTTGCACGTCTTCCATCGATTCCGTGCCCCAGTGCCCCCCACGGTCGAGACCGTCACGGGCTCCACCCCGCGGCCCGGTGAGGAAGCCTGACGCTCGCTGGCCAACGTCCCGAACGAACGCAACCGGACACAGCCGCAGCCCTCCGTCCTGCACCTCCCAAAGGCAGACAGCAAGGCGTGCGGCCTCCACCGCATCCGGCACCCTGCACGCCCTTTTTGCAGGAGGCAGCGCAGTGAGCTCACAGAAGCAGCCGGCCCCGGTGAACGTCGACGAGAAGAGCAAGGACCAGCAGCTCGCGAGGGACCGCTCGGAGCCCACGGGCAACTTCCTCACCACGGACCAGGGCATCCGCGTCGAGCACACCGACGACTCGCTCAAGATTGGCGCGCGTGGCCCCACGCTGCTGGAGGACTTCCACCTCCGCGAGAAGATCACCCGCTTCGACCACGAGCGCATCCCCGAGCGCGTCGTCCACGCGCGCGGCGCGGGCGCCCACGGCTACTTCCAGGTGTATGAATCCCAATCCAAATACACCCGCGCGAAGTTCCTCCAGGACCCGTCCAAGAAGACGCCTGTCTTCGTGCGCTTCTCCACCGTCGCGGGCTCGCGCGGCTCCGCGGACACCGCGCGCGACGTGCGCGGCTTCGCGGTGAAGTTCTACACGGAGGAGGGCAACTTCGACCTGGTGGGCAACAACATCCCCGTCTTCTTCATCCAGGACGGCATCAAGTTCCCGGACATCATCCACGCCGCCAAGCCGGAACCCCACCACGAGATTCCCCAGGCGCAGACGGCGCATGACTCGTTCTGGGACTTCGTGTCGCTCGTCCCGGAGACGATGCACATGATCATGTGGATCATGTCCGACCGCGCCATCCCGCGCAGCTTCCGGATGATGCAGGGCTTCGGCGTCCACACCTTCCGCTTCGTGGACGCGAAGAACACCTCGCGCTTCGTGAAGTTCCACTGGAAGCCGCTCCTGGGCACGCACTCGCTCGTCTGGGATGAGGCGCAGAAGCTCGGCGGCAAGGACCCGGACTTCCACCGCCGCGACCTCTTCGAGGCCATCGCGCAGGGGGACTTCCCCGAGTACGAGCTGGGCGTTCAAATCCTGGAGGAGGCGGACGCGGCGAAGCTGGGCGTGGACCTGCTGGACGCCACCAAGCTCATCCCGGAGGAGGTGGCGCCGGTGATGCCGGTGGGCAAGCTCACGCTGGACCGCAACCCGACGAACTACTTCGCGGAGACGGAGCAGGTCGCCTTCTGCGTGGCCAACATCGTGCCGGGCATCGACTTCACGGATGATCCGCTGATGCAGGCGCGGCTCTTCTCGTACCTGGACACGCAGCTGACGCGCCTGGGCGGGCCGAACTTCGCGGAGCTCCCCATCAACCGCCCGGTGGCGCCGGTGCACAACCACCAGCAGGACGGCTTCGGCCGGCACACGAGCAACGTGGGCCGCGCCAACTACTTCCCCAACTCGCTGGGCGGCGGCTGCCCCTTCCTCGCGTCCCAGCAGCAGGGCGGCTTCGTGCACCAGCCGGAGCAGGTGAGCGGCAAGAAGGTGCGCGAGCGCTCCGCCTCCTTCAACGACCACTACAGCCAGGCGGCGCTGTTCTTCCGCAGCCTGTCCGCGCCGGAGCAGGAGCACCTCATCGACGCCTGCCGCTTCGAACTGGGCAAGGTGGAGACGCGCGCCATCCAGGAGCGCGTGCTGGAGCACTTCGCGAAGATTGACGCCCTGCTGGTGTCCGCCGTGGCGGAAGGGCTGGGCCTGCCCGCCCCCAAGGCCACGCCCGTCACGCCCAAGGGCCCGCCGGCGTCCAAGGCCCTGAGCATGGAGGCGATGAAGCTGACGATGCCGCCGTCCATCAAGACCCGGAAGATTGGCGTGCTCGTCGCGGACGGCGTGGACGCGGACGAGCTGATGGCGGTGCGCAAGGAGCTGGAGGCGCAGGGCGCGAAGGTGAAGCTCATCGCCAAGCGCCTGGGCACGGTGAAGGCCTCCAACGGCAAGGACGTGCCGGTGGACAAGAGCGCCATGACGACGGCCTCCGTGGAGTACGACGGCGTCTTCATCCCCGGCGGCGCCGCGAGCGTGGCGACGCTGAAGAAGGACGGCGAGTCACGCCACTTCGTGCAGGAGGCCTACCTGCACTGCAAGACGGTGGGCGCGTCCAAGGACGCGGAGGAGCTGCTGAAGGCCTGCGAAATCGACCCAGCCGCGCCCGGCATCGTCGCGGGCTCCAAGGCAGGGGCTGGCACCGCGCTGGCCACCGCGTTCTCCCAGGCGCTCGCGCAGCACCGGCACTGGGACCGCAAGGACAACACCCGCGTCCCGGCCTGAGGCCCTGCGCGAAGCAGGGACGTCACCGCGTCCGGTGTGACGCGGTGACGCGCCGCCATCCAGGAGGACAGCCCTCGCGCAGCACCCGCGCCGCCGCGAGGGCGCACGCGTAGCTGCTCGTGAGGGGCTGCTCCTTCCAGGCACCGTCCGCGTACAGCCGCACCGTGGCCGCGTCCTCGACGTGGTCCACGATGTCCCCTTTGCGCAGCGCATGGGCCATGGCCGCGTCCGCCACCGTCACCACCGACGACATCCCGGACGGCAGGCCCGACACGGGCCCCGCGGCGCAGAGCACGAGGCTGCCCTGCCCTACCGCCCGGTCCAGCAGCGCGCCGAGGGGCGCCTCGAAGGCGCGGCCCACGGTGCCCAGGCTCAGGTTGATGACGTCCGGGCGCACGTCCTGCGTCAGCCACTCCAGCGCCTCCAGCAGGCACAGCGAATCCCCGCGCATCCGCCCATCCAGCACGCGCGCGACGTACCACGCCACGTCGTCACCGGGGCGGCCCTGGTCCAGCAGGATGCTCAGCACCGCGGTGCCGTGACCGTGCGTGTCCTCCAGGTCCTCCAGCACGGAGCCGCCGCCGCACCAGGCGGCCAGCTCCTCACGCGAGTGGACGCGGGACTCCAGGCGCCGCGACTCGCGGTCCAGCGTGAAGCTGGCCGCTCCGGCGAGCGACAGCCCCGCCCCGCGAAGGAAGCCCACCGACACACCGCTGTCCACGATGGCGACCTTCACGCGAGGCAGGGCCTTGAAGCGCGGCCTAGCAGGAGCCGGACGAGTCCTCACCCACCGGCAGCTTGAGCTGCGTCGGGTAGTAGGTCCCCACCCACTGGGTGCCGTTCCAGGTCCACTGGTAGCCGTTCATGTACGACGTGGCGCAGGCGTACCCGATGAGGTCCTCGGACCCGCTCACTTCCTCCAGCAGCTTCGACACGTCCTTGCTCGTGAATTTCAAGGGAGCACTCCCGGCATTGGATGAAGGGAAAAGCGGACAGGAGCCTAGGGTGCTGGGGTCCGCCGGTCCACCTGAGCGCTACTTGCAGCTCTTCGCCGGCAGCGAGTCGATCCAATCCGCGATGAGCTGCGAGCCCTCCGCGTGGTGAATCGTGCGGCCAATCTGCGGCATCATCTTGCCGGACTCCTCCGTGTGCATCCGGTACCAGAGGATGGACTCCGCGTGGTTGCCGGGGAGGATGTCGAACTCGCCGCCCACGCCGCTGCCCGCGGAGCCCGGGCGCTTGCACTCGCCCAGGCTGAACATGCTCGTGGTCCCGATGTCGAGGAACAGCTGGCTGGTGACGCCCGCCGTCCCCTTCGGGTTGTGGCAATGCGCGCAGTTGATGTCCAGGTACGTGCGCGCCCGCGTGGTCAGGTCCGCCGCCTGCGGGTCGAACGCGTCCGGCGCCTTCGGCAGGTCCGCCGGGGCGGGCAGTCCGTCCAGCTTGCCCAGCGACGCCAGGTACTCCAGTTGGTCACGCTCCACGCCGGCGTAGGTGTTGTCGCGGTGCAGGTAGCGCGCCTTCACGCCAATGGGGTGCATCACCTGCTCCCCCTGGTCGTCCAGGAGGTGGTGGCACTGCTGGCACTGGTTCTTGGAGGGCACCGAGTACTTGAACGACCGGGTCTCCCCTTCCGTGTCGATGAACGTCACGTCGCGGGACCGGCCGCCGGTGGCCAGCGTGGCCTCCGTCTGCTCCGCGTTCCAGACGTACGGCCACGCCTCCCAGCCCGCGGGCTGGTGCACCAGGACGCGCGTCTCGATGACCCGCACGTCCTGGTCCGGCTTCCGCAGGTCCGCCGGGAAGGCGAACGTCTTGGTGATGAGCGTCCCCACCGGCAGGTCCAGCGCGGCCATGGGCGCGTAGTGCGCCGTCTTGCCGGGGGGGATGTAGAGGGTGCGTGACTTGACCGCGTAGTCGGAGAACAGCGGGGTGGTCAGGGTGTAGGGCACGTTGCCCTCCACCGGGACGAGCCCCCCGTCCGCCGGGCTCCCGGTGAACAGCCCGAAGCCCGACAGCGTGTTGGGGATGACCAGCGGGGGGCCCGCGTCCGGCTCGCCCGCGTCGGGCGTTCCGGAGTCCACGGGCCCCGCGTCCGGTGAACCCGCGTCGGGAACCCCCGCGTCCTCTGTTCCGGCATCCGGCACGGAGGTCCCCGCGTCGGGTGTGGGCCCGGGGCCTTCCGGGTCGGAGGAGCCGCAGGCCGCCAGCGACAGCGCCAGCAGCACCACGGAGAGGCGGGGGTTCACGAACGGCGTCCACATGGGTGTCACGCTCCCTGACCGCGGTTACTGGATGAAGTCGCCAATGGTCAGCGCGGGGCTGAAGCCCGAGCAGTTGAACTCGGCCTTGTCGGCCGCGTAGTGCCGCGTCTTGGCCCACGCGCCCGGCAGGTTGCCCTGGCCCGCCAGGGTGGCGGCGGCCTGGAGGTCCAGGTCCACGATGGCCGTGGTGGTGCTCGCGGGCAGCATGTTGTTGGCGAAGCAGATGTTGATGGGGTTGAGCTGCGCGCGGTCATGGCCGAAGGGATCCAGGCCGTCCCACAGCAGGTGCTCCACGGAGAGCGTGCCCTGCGTCTCGCCGTAGGCGTAGAGCGCCGCCAGGGCCGCGCCCAGGGGCCGCAGCGACTGGCTCGTGTTGCCGTTGTCCACGTTGTCGCCGCTGCCGCCCTGGAAGGTGTTGTCGTGGACGCTGATGTCCGCGCTCGCGAAGTTCAGGCCGCCCGCGACCCACTGCGCCGGGTCCTTCTCGATGGTGAGGCCGCTGAGCACCGCCACGTCCACCGTGTTGTTGTCGCCCCAGGTGTTGCCCGTCAGCTCCACGCGGCGCGACGCCAGGAGGAACGTGCCAGTGCCCGCCGGCACCTGCGACACCGTGCTGCTGCTGGCCTGGACGGACGCGAAGTTGTTCCGGTTGTTGCCGGTGATGATGTTGTCCTTCACCCGGATGTCCGTCCCCTTGATGGGGTTGCCCGGCAGGTCGAACACCACCAGGCCCGTGGTGTTGTCCTGGGCGGTGTTGCCCAGCACGTAGGCGTACTTCGTGTTCTCAATCTCGATGCCCGCCACGTTCTGCTTCGCCACGCTGTTGCGCACGACGGCGTACTCCGTCTGGCCCACGTAGATGCCCGCGTCCGCGGCGTTGTAGGCCTCGCAGTCCTCGATGACGACGTACTTGGACTTCACCGGGTACAGGCCGTACTTGCCGTTGCTCTCCTTGTTGGCCTCCGCCCACTCCGTGCGCACGCGGCGCATCACGACGTCGGCGGAGGACTCCACGCGGATGGCGTCCTTCTTCGCGTTCCACACCGCCAGGTCGCTCACCGTGAAGCGGTCGCCCACCACGTCCAGGCCGTTGGAGTTCGCCGCGGCGTTGGTGAACACCAGCACCGTGCTGCTCGCCCCGCCCGTGCCCTCGCCCTTGGCGCCCTTGCCCGCGCCCACCAGCGTGATGCCCTTCTGGCGGATGGTGATGGCGTTGTCGAAGGTGTACGTGCCCGCCGCCAGGTTGATGGTGGTGCACTCGGCCAGCGTGTTCACCTGGTCCTGGAACGCCTCTTCCTGGCCCGGCGCGAAGTTCAGCGTCGTCTGCGTCTTGCCCTCGCAGGAGAAGGTGCCCGCGCTGCCGCCGTCCCAGGCGATGCCCGTGTCCACGGAGCCCGCGTCGCTGCCCGCGTCCGTGGGGCCCGCGTCGCTGCCCGCGTCCACGGTCGTGCCCGCGTCCACCTTCACGCCCGAGTCCGGCGTGGTGTCGTCGTCACCCGAGCAGGCGGTCAGCGAGAGGGCCCCAACCAGGGCCAGAAGGGTCGCGCTCGTTGCGCGGTTCCACTGCAAACGGGGCATGTCGTTCCTCCGCGAGGCCGCTCCGCATGGGCCGCGGGGAAGCCCCCGGGCCCGCGAAGCAGCGGGAAGGCGGCATGCTCGGAGCAAAGACACACTGACGACAAGCACAAGTTCCACGTTTGTGTTTTGACGCAGCGCCCCTTTGGCCACGCGGGAAAAAGCACGCGCACGCGGTAAGCCTATCGTCCGCAATGTGTCCGGAACGCGATTGACGCAAGGCTCCACGGCAGGCGCCCGAGCAGGCATGGTGGCAGGGGCGTGTGCTCCCCGGAGCCCACCCAGGCGGTCATCTTGAGAAGCAGGTCGCGGCGCGGTTCCCCCTCTCCCGCGACGGAAAGCAGGAGGACTCCCATGCGCGCAGGCACCCTGGTGACCCTGGTGGTGGCGCTCGCGTCCGGCCCGGCCACGTCAGCATTGGCGCAGCAGGACGAAGCGGCGACTGACCCGGAGGGCAATGACTCGCAGAACCTGGATGACCGGCAATCACTGACAAGCGGTTCCGGTGACGGCACCTTCTGGGACAATTACTGGTATCAGCCGCCCGCGAACGGCGGCGGGTTCCAGCAGCCTCCCGCCGGCGCGTACCAGCTGGAGCAGCCCCTCGCGGGTTCGTACCAGCTGGAGCAGCCGCTCAACGGCACGTACCAGCTCCAGCAGCCCTCATCGGCACGTACCAGCTCCAGCAGCCCTCATCGGCACGTACCAGCTCCAGCAGCCGTTGAACGGGACCTATCAACTGCAACAGCCGCTCAACGGGACGCAGCAGCCGCGCCGCCGTTGAGCGGAACGGGCGCCCCCTACCGCCGGGCGTTGAAGGTGTCGCACGCCTCCAGCGTCCCCTGCTCCAGGCCGCGCTTGAACCAGGTCATGCGCTGCGCGGCGGAGCCGTGGGTGAAGGACTCGGGGACGACGTAGCCCCGGGCGCGCTTCTGGAGGGTGTCGTCGCCCACGGCGCTGGCGGCGCCCAGGCCCTCCTCCACGTCCCCCTGCTCCAGCATGTCGCGGTCCTTCTGGGCGTGGTTGGCCCAGATGCCGGCGAAGCAGTCCGCCTGGAGCTCCGTCAGCACGGAGAGCTGGTTGGCCTGCTCCTCGCTCGTGCGGTTGCGCAGCGACTGCACCTTGCGGGAGATGCCCAGCAGGTTCTGCACGTGGTGGCCCACCTCGTGCGCGATGACGTACGCGCGGCCGAAGTCACCGGGCGCGCCGAAGCGGCTCTCCAGCTCGTCGAAGAAGCTCAGGTCCAGGTACACCTTCTGGTCGCCCGGGCAGTAGAACGGCCCCACCGCGCTCTGCTGCGCGCCGCACGCGGACTGCACCGCGTCCGTGAACAGCACCAGGCGCGGCTGCACGTAGCGCACGCCCCGCGGCTCCAGCAGGCGGGGCCAGGTGTCCTCGGTGTCCGCGAGGACGACGGAGGCGAAGTCCTTCATCTTCTCCTGCTGGGGATCCACGTTCCCGGAGCCCCCCGTGGCAGGGTCGGAATACGGAGAGGTGCGCGAGCCGATCTGCACGTCGGACGGGTCCCCGCCCAGCAGCATCACCAGCAGCGCCACCACCAGCGACGCGGCGCCACCGCCCACCGCGAGCGGACGCCCGAAGCCACCTCCCCGCCGGTCCTCGATGTTCGAGCTGCGACGTCCGCCTTCCCACCTCATCCCGTGCCCCCTGAACGCAAAGATGATCTGGAGGGCAAGGTAGGCAGCGGTCCCTCCGTCAGCGACGGTGCGGCCCACGGCGGACGGGCGTCAGGAGGTTCCCAGGGCAGGCGGGCGGACGGGCCCACTGCCTGGACGCCCGGTCTACTTCCCGGAGGAGAAGCCCACCGCGCCGGACGCCACGCGCGCGGCGGTGCCCAGGCGCTCCAGCAGTCCAGGGCCGAAGTACTGGCGCCGGGACTCGCCCTGCCCCGCGCGCACCTGCTCCGCCGTGTCCAGGTAGCCCACGTAGCCGTTGGCGAGCCCCAGCACGTGCGTGGCCCCGGAGAGCTCCGCCAGCGCCCGGCCCGCGCCCACGGTGGGTTCACCCGGGAGGGTCAGCAGCTCCAGCGGCCCCAGCGCCAGCGCGTCCACCTCCGCGTCGCGCGGGGAGGAGGCGCACAGGAAGTTGTCTCCCGCCGCCCGGGCGAAGGCCG
>NZ_JBKGHJ010000030.1:0-32495 GCF_046520365.1 Corallococcus sp. 4LFB | reverse complement strand
ACCGACCCGTGCGGCCTGCAACAGCGCCAGCGGCACCCCCAGCTGCTCGCCCTTCGACTCGTTCGAGTACGGCACCGAACCCGCGATCCACCACCGCCGACGCCCCCGGCACCTCCGTCAGCGCCGCGGCCATCACCCCGCCCGTGCACGCCTCCGCCAACACCAACCGCACCCCCACCTCCCGGCACCTCCCAATCACTTTCGGCGCCACCGCCTCCAGCTCGCTCACGCGCCCTCCCCGGGCACCGCCGCCAGCACCGACACCAGCACGTCCCCCCGGAAGGTGATGCCCACCGTGCCCTCCTCCACATACAGCCCCACCGCCGGGTGCACGTCCCCCGGGCACACCGACTCCAGCCCGCCTCGCGACGTGAAGCCCGCGCGCCGCAACCGCTCCCACCAGGCGATGGCCGGCTCATGGCGCTCGCACCGCTCCGACTCGTTCACCGTGCCCACGATGTCGTCCACCTCCCGGCCGAAGAACCGCTTGATGGCGCGCCGCTCCGCGCTCGGCACCTCCAGCGTATCCAGCAACTGGAACACGCGGGAGAAGTGGTTCCACGCGTTGATCAACCGCTCACGCGCCGGGGCGCGGTGGTGGTCCACGTGGGGCTCGCACAGCACCACCCCCACCGGCCCCAGCGACGCCAGCCGCGAGAGCACCGCGTCGCGCGCCTCCACGCCCGACGTCTCCTTCTCCGCCACGTGGTGCAGCGCGAACGCCGCGTTCACCACCAGCGGCCGCTTCACGCCTCGCAGCGCCGCCCACGTCGCCGCGTCCAGGTCCTCCACCGGCGACTCCAGCTTCACGAACTCCAGCGACAGCCCCACCTCCTCCGCCACCGCCAGCACCGCGTCGCGCGCCTCCACCAGGCTGGTGCCGCTGGGGTCCACGCCCACCACCGTCAGGTGCCGGGGCAGCGCGCCCGCCTTCGCCAGCGCTCGCAGCAGGTTGCACTCCTGGCGCCCCTGCCCGATGCCCACGTCCAGCAGCGTCGCCTCCGCGTGCCCCCGCAGGAAGTCCGCGAGCAGCGCGTTCGCCACCGCGTCCGCCGCGGACGCCAGCGGCAGGTGCTTCATCAACCGCCGGAACAGCTCGATTTGCGGCGCGCCGCCGTCCACCTCCGAGGCCCGGTACGGATGCAGCGCCCCCGTCGCCCCCTCCAACCTGCGCGACAGCGCCGTGGCGAACACGGCGTAGTTCTCGTCTTCC
The DNA here is from genome assembly GCF_046520365.1 of Corallococcus sp. 4LFB. Taxonomy (NCBI): domain Bacteria; kingdom Pseudomonadati; phylum Myxococcota; class Myxococcia; order Myxococcales; family Myxococcaceae; genus Corallococcus; species Corallococcus sp. 4LFB. The sequence continues at coordinate 31,282 of NZ_JBKGHJ010000030.1, read as the reverse complement.
GGAATGCGCTCCGCGTCCAGCAACCGGTAGAGCTCCGCCAGCGCTTCCACCGCCGCCAACGTTCGCGATGACAACGCATGGTCCATCGCCCGGAGCAGCAGTTCGTCCTTCGGCGTGCGCATGCGCCCTCCCCGCGAAGCCGTGGCCGTGGCTTCCGCTCAACATGAAAAAGTGTAACGACCGCCAAGGTCGCGGCTCCAGGGGGCGGCACCGCGGGGACGCAGGGCCGTGCGCGTTCACACAGCGCGCCCGCCCTCGGGGACGGACTGGCGCGACGCGGGCTCCATGGCAGGGGCGCCTCGGGCCGATGCAGTTCGTGGCTCCAGAACCCGTACACTGCCCGCGAGCCGATACAGCCGGGAGGTCCCTCCCGGTCCGTATGGAATTCGCGCACTGACTTCCGCCCCGGGCCGGGGAAGTCACAGGCGCCCGTGGTCGAGTCCATGAATGCATGCGGTGTGCGCGCCGGGCTGGAGCACTCCCGTTCCAGCCCGGGTGACAGTTACGTAGGGGTCCGGTGTTGAAGCGCCCGCCCATGTCCTTCCCCCGCGCCGTCCCCCTGGTGCTGGCCCTCGCGCTGCTGTCCGGCGCGGCCGCCCGCGCGCAGGGCGTCCCCTCCGCCACCAGCGAGCCTCGGGCCGTGGAGGTGGACGTCCACGCCACCGACGCGGGCCAGGCCCTCGCCGCCGAGGACGCCGCGCGCCTGGGCCTCTCCACCGACGCGGGTGACACGACGCTCGTGCCTCCCAGCCTCACCGCCGACGCGCCCGCCGCGTGGCCCGAAGGGCTGGAGGGCACGCCGGGCGAGGTGAAGCTGGAGCTGCTGGTGGACGAGGCGGGCGAGGTGGACACCGCCACGCTGGTGGAGGGCGTGCACCCGCTGCTCAACGAGGCCGCGCTGCACGCCGCGCCCTCCCTGCGCTTCTCCCCCGCGCTGATGGAGGGGCAGCCCGTCGCGGTGCGCCTGTTCTTCGAGTACCGCTTCGAGGCCCCCGTCCCGCTGGCCTCCGGCGCGGACGGCGGCACGTTGACGGGCTCCGAGCTTCGGGGCCCCGTCACCCTCAAGGGCCTGGTGCGGCAGAAGGGCAACCGCCGGCCGCTCATCGGCGCGACGCTGGTGTCGGACGCGGCGCCGGACTCGCCCGTGCAGACGGACGAGAACGGCCGCTTCGAGGCGCGCTTCCCCACGGGCGGCCAGGCGGTGCGCGTGTTCGCCCCGGGCCACAAGCCCGGCCTGTTCCGCGAGGCCTTGAAGTCCACCGAGTCGCTGGAGGTCGTCTACGGCCTGGAGCCGCTCGTGGTGAACCCCTACGAGACGGTGGTGCGAGGCGACCGCGAGCGCACGGAGGTCAGCCGCGTCACGCTGCGCGACGCGGAGTTGCGCGAGGTGCCCGGCACCATGGGCGACCCGTTCCGCGTGGTGATGCTGCTGCCGGGCGTGGGCAGCATGCTGTCCGGCGTGGCGTACCCGGTGGTGCGCGGCAGCCAGCCCGCGTCCACGGGCTACTTCCTGGACGGCATCCGCATCCCCATCCTCTTCCACCTGTTCCTGGGGCCCGCGGTCATCCACCCGGACTTCCTGGACGCCATCGACTTCTATCCGGGCTCGCCGCCGCCGCAGTACGGCCGGCTGATGGGCGGCGCCATCGACGGGCGCCTCACCCGGCCTCGCGACGACCGCGTGCACGGCAGCGCCTACGCGGACTTCATCAACGCGGGCTTCTTCATCGAGACGCCCTTCAAGTCCACCGGCACCAACGTCAGCCTCGCGGGCCGCTATTCCTATACGCCGTGGATCATCGCGCTGGCGGCCAATCAGTTGCAGGACCCGCCGCCGCCGGGGCGCACCAACCCGAAGGTGGTGCTGGACTTCTGGGATTATCAGGCCCGCGTGGAGCAGGACGTGGGGGAGGGCAAGCTGCGGCTGTTTGCCTTTGGCTCGTCGGACACCTTCGGCTCCCAGGCGCAGGACGCCCAGAGCGACACCGCGCTCCAGTCCATCGCGTTCCACCGGGTGGACCTGCGCGGCCGCCACCTGCTGGGCAAGGGCGAGCTGGAGGTGGGCGGCACCTGGGGCACGGATGATTTCGCCGTCGTGTCGCGCGGGCCGGACAGCGGGAACGAAATCCACATCGACCAGAGCACCTTCTCCGGGCGCGTGGGCTACAGCGTGCCATTGGATGAGCGGCTCTTGCTGCGCGCGGGCGCGGACGTGGACCACAAGCGCGCCATCGTGGACGTGCTCACGGTGGAGAACGGCCAGGAGGTGGAGGAGGACTCCGTGCGCGTGCCCGTGGCGCTGGCCACCTTCACCGGTGCGTACGCGGAAGGGGTGTGGACGCCCAATGACAGATGGACGGTGGTGCCCGGCCTGCGGCTGGACAGCTACCACCTGTCCGGCGGGTTCGACCACAAGGTCATCGAGCCGCGCCTCACCGTGCGCCACAAGCTCACCGACACCGTGACGCTCAAGGGCGGCGCGGGCCTCTTCCACCAGCCGCCCACCACCCTCATCAGCCTGCCGGTGGTGGACGTGGGCAGCCTGCTGCTGGGCCTCCAGGAGGGCGTGCAGCTCTCCACCGGCGTGGAGTGGAAGGCCTTCGACACGTGGGAGGTGGGGCTGGACGTCTACGTGAACCCCATGCTGCGCACCATCGAGCTCACGCCCTTCTCCGACGAGGGGCTGACGGACGACCTGGACGGCGGCGGCGACCCGGACGCGCCGCCCCCGCCCGGGGACGTGGGCCCCAACGGCTTCCGCCGCGTGCGCGCGCGCCAGGTGGACATCGATGAGCCGCCCGTCAGCCGCGACGACTGGGACCTGCCGGACTTCAGCAGCCATGGCCTGGCGTATGGGCTGGAGCTGCTCATCCGCTATCCGCTGGGGAACAACTGGTTCGGCTGGCTCTCGTACAGCCTCCAGCGCAGCACGCGGCGCACCACCTTCTATCGATATGACTCGTCAGGTCGGGCCATCTCCGAGGACTCCGCGGACCTGCCCTTCGCGTTCGATCAGACACACATCCTGAACCTGGTGGTCAGCCACAAGTTCTCCAACAACATCACCCTGGGGGGCGTGCTCCACTTCAACACCGGACGCCCGGAGTACGGCACCCTGGGAAGCCAGACGCACCGCGAGGGCACCGACAGCGACGGCCGCCCCGCCTGGGTGCAGGTGGACAGGGACGCGGTGGACCGGCTGCCGCCCTTCTTCCGCTTCGACCTGCGCGTCTCCAAGGCCTGGGCCTACGACACCTTCAGCCTGGAGTCCTACCTGGACATGCTCAACGTCACCCTCAACACGGAGACGCTGGGCTTCGACTACGTGGGCGGCGGCTACAACCGGCAACCCCTGACCAAGAGCGCGGTGGGACTGCCCATCGCCCTGCCCATCATCGGCGTCAAGGGCCGGTACTGACCTGCCCTGGAGGGTAGGGTGAGTGCTCGGCGGTGAGCATTTTTCCGCGCCTCTTGCCCCGCGGGGCTGCTCCACTCGTGGCCAGATGTGTCAGTATTCCATGAGACGCGGGTTTTTCCAGCCTGCCCGGCACCGACGTGGAGGGTGGGGGACAGGCCCGAAGCGTCGGGGGGAGCACGATGATGGGTTTGTCCTGGGGGCCGGGCATGGCTCCGGCATGGGAACTGCCCGCTGACAACGAGACGCCCTGCATCCTCCTCGAGCCGCTGCACGGGGAGACAGGGGAGGCGCTCGACTTCCGGTGGACGTCCATGAACGTCCCGGCCGAGGGCTGGGTGCGCTCGCTGGAGCTGGGCCGGCACCTGTCGCTGTGGACGCGGGAGGGCGTCGCGCTGTTCGACGTGGCGGCGTTCGTGCGCGTGCTGATGCGCGGAGTCCCTCACGTGGGGCTGGTGCAGGGGGACGCGGCGGGGCGGCGGTACGTGGTGGTGCGTCACGGAGACGGCCTGGCGCTGTGGCTGTTGCCGCGCGACGAGGGGCAGGCGGCGGACGCCCACCAGGCGGAGCGGGAGCGGGCGGCGCGGCAGGAGGTGGAGGCGGCGCTGGCGCGGGCGGAGCAGACGGTGAGCGCGCTGCGCGAGGCGGAGGAGCGCTACCGGCTGGCGACGCGCGCCACGCATGACGTGCTGTGGGACTGGCACTTCGCCACGGACCGCGTGCGGTGGGACCCGGGCACGGGGGACGCGTTCGGCCACGCCACGGCGGTGCTGGACCACAAGCTGGGCTGGTGGGGCGAGCGCGTGCACGACGAGGACCGCGAGCGCGTGGTGGACCGGCTGGTGGACTTCGTCGCGTCCACGGGGGACGTGTGGAGCGAGGAGTACCGCTTCCAGCGCGCGGACGGCAGCTGGGCGCACGTGCTGGACCGCGGCGTGCTGGCGCGCGACGACGAGGGGCGCCCGGTGCGGATGATTGGCTCCATGATGGACGTCACCGAGCGCACCCGTCAGCTGGAGACCATGGTGGAGGAGGCGCGCTTCCGGGAGCGCTTCATCGGCATCCTGGGGCATGACCTGCGCAACCCGCTCAACGCCATCGTGCTGTCGGCGCGGGCCCAGAAGCGCCGGGGGCCGCTGGAGTGCACGCCCGAACAGCACCGGCAGCACGCGCAGCGCATCGAGGCCTCCGCGACGCGCATGGGGAACATGATCGCGGACCTGCTGGACTTGACGCGCGCCCGGCTGGCGGGCGGCATCCCGCTGCGCAAGGGCCCCACGGACCTGGGGGCGGTGTGCCAGCAGGTGGTGGACGAACTGTCGGCGGCGTACCCGGACCGCGCGGTGGCGGTGGACGTGGACGGCAAGGCGGAAGGCGAGTGGGACGCGGAGCGGCTGGCGCAGGTGCTCTCCAACCTGGTGGGCAACGCGCTGGAGCACGGCAGCCCGGACGCGCCGGTGTTCCTGCGCTGCTGGGCGAAGGGCGAGCACCAGGTGCTGGAGGTGCAAAACCCCGGCTCGCCCATCCCGGAGGAGCTGCGCGAGCGGCTGTTTGATCCGTTTCGCCAGGGCGAGGGCGAGCGCGAGCAGGGCGGCCGGCGCAACAGCGGCCTGGGGCTGGGGTTGTTCATCGTGAAGGAGATCGTCCAGGCGCACGGCGGGACGGTGGAGGTGACGTCGTCGGAGAAGGAGGGCACGACGTTCACGGTGCGGCTGCCGCGGCCTCCGCGTCCGAAGGCCAGGGTGAAGGCAGGCAAGGGCCGCACGCGGACGGCCTGATCTTTTGGAAGGGGTGAGCGTTCGCCGCCATGCGGTGAATGAGAGAGCGTCCGCCGCCGCACGCCGCGCGTGTTGTGCGAAGGACCGAAGGGGATGGGCCGGGAGGGCAGGGGCGCTGCTCGCTTCGTTGGAGTGCGTTTACCGGTTGATCAGGCCGTGCGGCTCGCGCGGCTCCCACGCGGAGGCAGTCCCCATGCACCTCAATCCCCCTCGCAAGGTTTCATTCCGTTCCTCCCCCTGGACGGCGCTCTGGCTGGCCGCGGCGCTCGCCGGCTGCGGCGCTCCTTCCCTGGATGAAGCCCCCGATGGGGTGGGCCAGTCCTCGGGCGCGCTCGCCTCCACCAATGGCCTGTCGACGAATGGCTTGTCGACCAATGGCTTGTCGACGAATGGCCTGTCCACCAACGGCCTGTCGACGAATGGCCTGTCCACCAATGGCCTGTCCACGAACGGGTTCCAGGCCTGGTTCCAGCAGGATCCCGCGTCGGCGGACATGGTGATGCGCTACGTGGTGCAGTGCTCGCTTTCGGCGGGGGCGACGCTGTCGTACCAGTCGCCCACCACGGGGAAGAGCTACACGTGGAAGGGGAGTCTGGGATTGGCGCCGGGATGGGCGGGGGGACTTCCGGCGACGGTGGCGGAGCAGCAGGTGGTGAGCGCGTGTCTGGCGGCGCACGCGAACAAGTACGGCGTGCACGTGAACATCTCCGTGCTGGGGCGCGACGCGCTGGGCGGGGCGATGCCGTATTCGACGGACGAGCTGAACACCTACACCGAGAAGGAGGCGTGCTTCTTTGGCAACCTCTTCACGGGCGAGGGCACGTTCGCGGCGAACGACGGCGCGTACCTGGACTACGACGAGAGCACGGTGCGCACCTGCGGCCTGTCGTCCTGGAGTGAGACGACGGCGTGCACGCCGATGAAGCACGTGGGCGCGTGCCGGTACTACTGCACGCTGGACGCCACGCGGACGTACTACACGCGCTGCACGTACAACGGCGTGACGTACCGGCCCATCACCACGCGCATGCTGCCCCAGGACATCTACCGCTGCGGCGACGGCGTGTGCCAGCTGACGGAGAAGTGCGGCGGCAGCAGCACGCCGGACAGCTGCGCGGCGGACTGCGGCGCCTGTCAGTAGGCGGGGGGTGGGCTGTTCAAGTGGGGCGGGGCCGCGCGGCGCGGAGCCGGTAGCGCGTGACGAGCTCCCCCCACCAGCGGCCCATCGTCGCGACGGTGGCCGGTCCATCCAGGCCGTGGCGCACGGGGTGGTCCATGCGGATGGCGTCCCAGCCCCGGTGTTCGAGCACGACGCGGGTGCCGCCGAAGGTGGGCTCGAAGCGGACGTCGACCTCGGTGGTCTCTCCGGGGGCGAAGTTGCTCGCGCGCCATTGGAAGACGAGCCGCGCGCCGGGCTCCCAGACGAGCACGCGGCCGATTTCAAAGACCTGCTCCCCGAAGGACTCCAGCAGGCGGCCGCCGGGACCGGGCGGGTCGAAGCGCAGGAGGGCGTCGGGGTTCTGGAGGCCGCGGTAGCGCGGGCTCTTGCCCCACCAGAGGTCGGTCTCCTCGGTGAAGACCTCGAAGGCGTCCAGCGGGGACACGGCGACGAAGGTGGTGACGCGGGCGCGGTCGGCCGTCATGACTTGCGGCCTCCGGAGGGCTTCGTGCCCCGGGTGCGCTCGGCGTGGGCCTTGAAGGCGCCCAGCTGATCCGCCCAGAAGGACTCCACCTCGTCCAGCCAGCCGCGCAGGGCGGCGAAGGGCTCCGGGCGCAGGGAGTAGACGCGCACGCGGGCGTCGTCCGCGTCGATGCGCTCCTCCACGAGCCCGTCTGGCGCAGCACGCGCAGGTGGCGGGACATGGCCGGAGGGCTCATGTCGAACGCGGCGGCCAGCTCCCCGGCGGGGTGGGGCCGCTGGCGCAGCCGGTCCACGACGCCCCGGCGCGTGGGGTCGGCGAGGGCGGCCAGGGTGCGGTCGAGCGCGGACGGGGTGGCCATGGCGGGGGAGCCTACGCCGGAGTGAAGACGCGCTGGGTGAACCACCAGCGGTGGCCTTCGAGGTCCTGGGCGCCATAGGTGCGGTTGGTGCCCCAGTCGTCGCCGTAGTTCTTGGTCTCCGGCTCCATGAGGATGACGGCGCCGGCCGCGCGCGCCTGGGCGCAGTGGGCGTCCACGTCGTCCACGTAGACCGTGAGGGTCTGCGTGTTGGCGCCCCCGTGCAGCCGGGGGCTGCGGTGGAGGTCATGGCGCCCGGAGGAGTTCACCATGATGACGCCGTCGCCGTAGACCAGCTCCGAGTGCACGATGCTGTTGTCCGCGCCCTCCACCTTGAGGCGCGTCTGGAAGCCGAAGGCGCGCTCCAGCCAGTCGATGGCGGCGGGGGCGTCCTCGTAGAAGAGGCTGGAGGAGATGCGCGGCCAGTCCTCGGGGATGGGCTTCATGCGGTGACTCCTGGCGAATGAACGTCGTTAACGTCAGGGTGAATGATTAACCCTGACGTTAACGGTCGTCAATCCTCCAGGTCCGCTAACGGTGCATGAAGCCGCCGGGCAACCTGGGGGCCGGGGTGGGGTCGGTGGGCGGCGCCCCCTGGGGCCCGAGGAGGGCTGGCAGGGCGGGCGTGAGCTGCCCCACGTAGAGCAGGCCCTGGAGGCCTTCGGTGGGGGAGGTCTCCTTGAGCTGGATGTACGGGCTCAGCCCCGCGCGGGCCGCCACCGCCGGAGCGGGCGTCGCGCCCACGAGGCCGCAGACCAGCTTGCTGTCCCGGTCCAGGTCGCAGCCCCAGCGCGTGCCCTGCGCGTAGCTCATCTCCAGCACGACGAGCGAGCGGTCCTTCATCAGGTGCGCCATGGGGGTGAAGGCCGGGTCCCACTTCGTGCCCTTCTGCATCCGCGTATGCGTGTTGCCCGCCAGCACCACCTGGACCTCGTCTGGCTTCGCGGCGCGGCGCTGCGTCCAGACCTGGGCCTGGGCGGCGTCGCGCTCGCTGCCATTCAGCACGTCCGTGTCGTAGGCCACCACGGACACCCGCAGGCCCGCGGCGCGCAGGGCCCGCGCGCGGTCGATGAGGTCCATCACCGCGCGGCTGCTGCGCCCGTCCTGGTACGTGCGCGTCCAGAAGCGGCCCTCCAGCAGTGCATCCTGGTCGGCGGGGGCGCCGGGGCTGGCCAGGTACCTGTCCACGCGCGCCTGCTCCGTGTCGGGGAGCGACAGGCCCAGCACCACCGCGAGTCCCGCCTGGGCCGCCTGGCACACCACGTGGCCAACGACGTCCGGCACTTCGTTGGTGCCCAGCTGCTCGCCGATGAGGAGCGTCAGGCCCGGGTGCAGCAGCTGCGGCAGTCCGCGCACGGACGTGGTGCAGGGGCCTTCCGCGGGGGCTTCTTCGCTCCAGCGCTCCAGGTAGAACTCCGGCGCGCGCACGGCGGTGGGGCGCTTCTCCTCGGCCACGTTGCCGGCGAGGACCTCCACGGAGGGGGCGGACTCCAGCCGCAGCGTGAGCGCCTGCTCCAGGTCCAGGTCGCGGGTGCCGTGCTGGGCGGCGCGCAGCATGGACAGACGCTTGGTCGCCGCGTCGTCCTGGTCGAAGTCCACCTCCTTCACGAAGGGATTGGACAGCTGCTCGGCGCGCTCCAGGTAGACCTTCCACCACAGCTTCTTCCACTCGGCGTCATTGCCTGTCGTCTGCTGGGTCATGCGGAAGATGCGCACGACGGACTGGCGCGGGCTCAGTGCGACGCCGGTCACCAGGTAGCGCGTATAGGTGGTGTTGCGAGTGCCAGCCCGGTCAGGGTCGGACCAGGTGGTAACGAGCTGGTTGGGGTCTTCTGTGTCCTCGAACGCGTAGCCCCGCTCTTCCAGCAGCTGGCGGGTGGCCGCCATCGCCTCCGTCAGGGGCTTCTGGAAGACGTGCTCGTACTTGGGCAGCTCCGCTTCGGGTGTCCGCTTCGAGTGGGCGCAGCCAACAGCCATCACGGTCAACGCGACGACGAGCCAACGACAATGCATTCAGCCCCCCTGTGAGAAATGCGAAGCGCCTCACATGAGAGCCCATCCCGCGCCTGGGAAGCCAGAGAGAGGGCTTCCCGGTGTCGTGGATTGACAATCATGTACGAAAGTCCAATGCCATTGGGCCTTCGTGCACCCAGCTCAAATCGGATCCTGATTGAGATGAAATGCCAGGCGCCTCCAGGGGGCCGCTAGAAAATGCCGGGCACGGGCACGTCGCGGCCGGGAGTGCGGGGGGCCTGGCCGGGGTCGGTGGGCGGCGCCATTCGTGGTCCGAGGATGGCAGGCATGGAGGGCGTGAGCTGCCCCACGTAGAGCAGGCCCTGGAGGCCCTCGGTGGCGGAGGTCTCCCGCAGCTGGATGTACGGGCTCAGCCCGGCCTGGGCGGCCACCCGGGGAGCGGGCGTCGCGCCCACGAGGCCGCAGACCAGCTTGCTGTCGCGGTTCAGGTCGCAGCCCCAGCGGATGCCCTGCGCGTAGCTCATCTCCAGCACGACGAGCGAGCGGTCCCCCTTCATCAGGTGCGCCATGGGCGTGAAGGACGGGTCCCACTGCGTGCCCTTCTCCAGCTGCGTGTGCGTGTTGCCCGCCAGCACCACCTGGACCTCATCCGGCTTCGCGGCGCGGCGCTGCGTCCAGACGCGGGCCTGGGCGGCGTCGCGCTCGCTGCCATTCAGCACGTCCGTGTCGTAGGCCACCACGGACACCCGCAGGCCCGCGGCGCGCAGGGCCCGCGCGCGGTCGATGAGGTCCATCACCGCGCGGCTGCTGCGCCCGTCCTGGTACGTGCGCGTCCAGAAGCGGCCCTCCAGCAGTGCATCCTGGTCGGCGGGGGCGCCGGGGCTGGCCAGGTACCTGTCCACGCGCGCCTGCTCCGTGTCGGGGAGCGACAGGCCCAGCACCACCGCGAGTCCCGCCTGGGCCGCCTGGCACACCACGTGGCCAACGACGTCCGGCACTTCGTTGGTGCCCAGCTGCTCGCCGATGAGGAGCGTCAGGCCCGGGTGCAGCAGCTGCGGCAGTCCGCGCACGGACGTGGTGCAGGGGCCTTCCGCGGGGGCTTCTTCGCTCCAGCGCTCCAGGTAGAACTCCGGCGCGCGCACGGCGGTGGGGCGCTTCTCCTCGGCCACGTTGCCGGCGAGGACCTCCACGGAGGGGGCGGACTCCAGCCGCAGCGTGAGCGCCTGCTCCAGGTCCAGGTCGCGGGTGCCGTGCTGGGCGGCGCGCAGCATGGACAGACGCTTGGTCGCCGCGTCGTCCTGGTCGAAGTCCACCTCCTTCACGAAGGGATTGGACAGCTGCTCGGCGCGCTCCAGGTAGACCTTCCACCACAGCTTCTTCCACTCGGCGTCATTGCCTGTCGTCTGCTGGGTCATGCGGAAGATGCGCACGACGGACTGGCGCGGGCTCAGTGCGACGCCGGTCACCAGGTAGCGCGTATAGGTGGTGTTGCGAGTGCCAGCCCGGTCAGGGTCGGACCAGGTGGTAACGAGCTGGTTGGGGTCTTCTGTGTCCTCGAACGCGTAGCCCCGCTCTTCCAGCAGCTGGCGGGTGGCCGCCATCGCCTCCGTCAGGGGCTTCTGGAAGACGTGCTCGTACTTGGGCAGCTCCGCTTCAGGCCCCCGCTTCGAGTGGGCGCAGCTGACGGACAGCAGGGTCAACGCGACGACGAGCCAACGGCAGTGCATTCCAGCCCCCTGTGAGAAATGCGAAGCGCTTCACATGAGAGCGCATTCCGTGCCGGGTTCAAGACCAGAGAGGGGGCGTCCCATTTGGTGGACAGCGGGTCCGGAGTCTCGGACTCCTCGAAGTGGAAGCCCGCTCCTCCAGCAACTGGCGCGCTGCGGCCATCGTCGCCGTCAGCGGCTTCTGGAAGACGAACTCATGCAGCTTGACGTCAGGGAATCCCCGCTAGCTCAAGTCAGCGCAGGCAAGGGGCTTGCACTGGAAGGTCCGAGCGGAAAATTCACACGCAAAGGTTTGCGTTGACAGCTTCTTGAGATGTGAGCCTATTGAAATGCCAAGCGCCTTGAGCCGAGGCGCATGAGGGGTCGTTCGATGCAGGCGGGACGCTGGGTGGTCGTGTTGCTGGTGTTGGGTGTGGCATGGGTGTCGAGAGCGGAAGGCGATGCCGTAGGGTGGCAGGGCCGGCTCGCACTTCATGAGAAGGCCGCGGTGCGGGAAGCCCCCAGCCGACTGCAGTCGCACGCTGCCGTAGTGGCCACCGACCAGACACGAGCCTTTGAAGCTGCCCGGCTTGCATGGGAGGAGAAGCGGGACACGCTCCATGAGCAGTTGACGCAGTCCCTGTCGCGGGCGCGTGCCGAACTCGGACCCAGCCCCGCCTGGTGGGTGCGCTTCTGGCATCCGCCAACGGTGGGGGAAACCGAGAAGGCCGCCCTTGAGCGCTCCAGGGATGAATTGCTGCGGGCCAGGGGGCTGCTGAAGAAGGTCAAACTCGCGGGTGACGCCGCAGCCCAGGCGCGCAGGCAACGACTGCTGCTGGCGCTCGAGCAGCAGGTGGAGTCAGTCGAAGCGCGAATGGAAGGCGGCTTCGCCCGGGCATGGGAGATGGCTCTGGGACAGTCCCTTCAAGAAGAAATCGCGCGCCTGCAGGTGGGGCATTCCCTGCTGGGAGCAGGCCTCGTCGTGGAGGATGTGACGCAGGTCGCCCACATCGAGAAGGTGGTGATGACCGACCTGCAGGAAGGCGTGGTCGGGCAGCCTCTTCCCCAACCCGTGGCGGTGCGAGTGACGACCGCCAACGGTGAGCCGGTACTCGGGGCGGTCGTGACCTTCAAGCGCGCAAGCGGCTCCCAACCGGGCTTCCTGCCCGTCGGTGGCACGGGGCAGGCTCAGGCCCAGTTGCAGGCAATCACGGATGAGAATGGCCTGGCGGCGATCCAGGTGCTGCCTGATACCAACATCCCCCGCTTGTCATTCTTGCGGCAGGGATCTCACTTCCCCCAGCGGCTGGGCTACAACGCCGTGACGGCGGAGACCTCCAACGGGACCCAGACGTTCGTGCTGGATGCACCCTTTGTAGAGGTGGGGCTGCCGGACGCGCCATACGAGATCCAAGCCTTCGGCGTTCCGCCTTCGACCGAAGTGGGATTGCAGATGATTGCCCCCTTCTCGGGGAAAGTGCTGGATCGCTATGGAAATGCTCTGGCCAATCAACAGGTGACGTGGACCCAGTCGCCTGTAGCCGGGCGCTTCTTCCGGTATCAAGATTCGGCGACCCCTCAGGTCTTGGATCCCAGCAATCCCATGCAATTGCTGGCGATGCAGGAGTGGTCGGACGTCGATGGATGGCTGAGCGCGGGTTACATCCCAGGCATGACCGCGGGGTACTACGCCGTGACAGCCTCCGTGGGAGGCCTTTCGCGTGAGTTCGGCGTCTCAGCCACCATCCCCACGGCTCGATACACCTTGCGCGCGACGTACAACGGTGACTTCAACGGCGTCTACCAGACGGCCGGTCCTGAGGTGCTGGTCGCGCAAATCCTGCGATGGCCGGTGGGGGCTCCTGGCTGGGTGCCAGTGCGAGGCGACGAATCCGGGCTGACGGATGTGGCGGTGGGCGTCTTCACGCTCGCGGACGATGGCTCCGAGCTTGATCTTTTCGTGGCAAGTCCCGCTTCGACAGGGCCTGAGCCCCTGGACGATGAAAGCTCGGTGGCGTTCCGCCCGAGGTACCTCGTAGAGAATGGAGTGCAATGGGTGTACTTCGTCGCGGAGGCGTTCGAGCGCGACGCGAACGGGCAGTCCGTGCAGGTGTGTTGCGGTCAGGAACTCTACTCCCGGCAGACCTCGACCGTTCCGACTCTGGTTGCCCGTCGGCAATTGCAGGATGGCTCGGTGGTGGCGGCTGGAGGTCAGGCGGCGACGTCCGACTCGGGATTGGGGTATTTCGTCGGCAACAAGAGCTCTGACAACCTGTATGTCCGGGTGACGATCCAGCCCAATGTGCCCGGGGACGAGGTCCTGGTCCTGGATGCCAGTCTGCCCCGGGACGTGGACGGGGACATCGTGCTGCCGGCGGCGTCCAACGTGCAGAGGATGCTGCCGCTAAGGTCGGGAACGCAGGGGGGCCAGGTCCGCTTCGAGTTGTATGCGAAGGACTACTCCGCGACGTCCTTTGTGAAAGTGTTGCAGGCGACCGAGGATGTGGACGTGCGTCCCCCGGACCCGGGACTGTTCGTGGCGGGACTTCCGCTGCGGGCGCGTTGGGTGTTGCCGGTGTGGGACTTCGTGTCCGCGTTGAAGCCAGCGCCCGGTGATCCGTCGCCAGACGATGCACAGCCGCCCATCGCCTATGGCGCTCCGCTCGGCATGAAGGCCCTCGCGAACGGACGGCTGGAGGTTCGCCGTGGGGAGACGGCAGTCGCGAGCGCCCAGGTGCTGGCGAACGCCTCTGGCATCACGCAGGTCTCCTGGTTGGGGGGCGCGGCCATCGCCCTGGGGCAGGAGGGCTTCGCGGTGATGGAGGTCCCTCCAGGAGCGGTAGGACAGGAGACGGTCCGGGTCACGTTCATTCCAGACAATCCCAATCAGGCGACCCTGAACAGGGAGGCGCCGCTCACGACCACGGTGGGAACGGTGGGCAAGCTGCCGGTGGGCCATACCTTCGTGAAGGGCGTCAGCGTGGTGGACGGCCACCTGGTGAAACAGGCCGTGGACGTGGAAACCCCCAGCCGGGGCCTGGGCCTTTCGTGGCAGCGTGCCTATGCCAGCGGTGCCTCCGACGAAGGCTCGCTGGGGTTGGGCTGGACGCACGCCTACGAAGGCGCCGTGCAGCCGCTGTTGGGGAGCTTCCGCTACGCCGTCACCAGCGGCGAGGGCGGCGGGCAGGTGTTCACCTGCACGGGGGAGGGCACGGGGTGCGTGGCCCAGCGCGGGTACCACGGCACGCTGCGCGTGGAGGGCGTGGGAACCGCGCGGGAGTTTGTCTTCCGCGCGAAGGATGGGACGGAGTACCGCCACGGGCGGCTCGACAGTGCGAGCTTCCCCGTGAAGTACCGACTCACCTCCGTCGTGGCACCCACGGGGCACCGGGTGCTGCTGCGCTACGGCGATGCCTCGGTTGAGGGCGCGCTGACGCGCGTGTTCGACGAAGCGAGCGGCCGGCTGCTGGAGCTGGGCTACGCGCGTGAGGCGGGCCATCTGCGGATGCACACGGTGGAACTGCGCCACGCCTTCTCGGCGGACGCGTTGTCCACGAACTTCCTCGGCGTCTGTGTGCAGTACGGCTACGACAGCCAGCAGCGACTGGCCTCCGCGTCGCGCTACGACGGCGCATGCGGGAGTGGGACTCCTCTGCGGACGGAGTCCTACGGGTACGAGGGAGGTGCCTCGGAGGTGGGGAGGACGCGGCTGTCCCAGTACACGGGGCCCGATGGCGAGGTGACGCGCTACACCTATTACGGCAGCACGGAGTCAATGCCAGGCGAGGACGACTTCCTGCTGCTGATGAGCAAGGACGAGCGGGTGAATCAGGTGGTGGAGGTCATGGAGACCGCCCCGGTTCGGGAGGCCATCACCACCTTCACCTATTCCATCGCGCCGGAGCAGCGCGTCGTCCTGGGGCAGTCCCTCACTACGTACCGCACGGCGGTGAAGGGCCCCCGCTCCGAGGTTCCCGAATCCGTCTACTGGATGATGGCGACGGGGAACGTGGTGGGGATGGAGAAGCCGCTGTCGGAGGGCGTCGTGGCTCGTACCGGGGCGCTCTGGGACTCGGTCCACCGGGTTCGCGAGGCGGAGTTGGACGCACGGGGGCGCGTCACGCACCTGGCCTACGACACGCGAGGCAACCTGGTGGAGCGCCGCATCGAGGGAGCGGCGCTACCGGCCATGGGGACCGTGGCGGCCACGCTGCCCGTGCTCGACGCGCAGGGGCAGCCTGTCGCGGAGGTTGTGGAGAAATGGGGCTACGAGGCGGGCTTCAACGCGCAGGTCTGCCACGTGGACGCGGAGGGTTACGCCACGGTCTCGCGGGTGGATTCTTCTGGGGATGCGCCAGAGGACGTGCTGCCGTTGGGGACGGGGCGCCTGCTGGAGACCCGGCGCTATGTGAACAGGGTGCCGCGCCTGGTGCTGACCTCCGCCGCGACCTGTGAAGAGGCCGTGGCCTCGTTGCAGGAGTCCCCCCAGGATGTCGTGCTGAGCTGGCGTTACTGCGGGGTGGAAGGCGCAACCTGTCCGCCACGGGCCATCACAGGCGACTGGGTGGAGAGCGTGGGAGCGGATGGGCACCGGGAGAAGGCCACGGCCTACGACGTCTACGGTCAGCTGAGGGCCAAGACGCTCCAGGTGAACGGCGCGTCCACGGTGACGGTACAGACCGTCTACGACGCCCGCGGGCGCCTGGAGGATGTGCAGGACGGGCTGGGGCGTCATCGAATCCAACAATGGGATGGGCTGGATCGAATCAAGCGCGAAGAATGGGTGACCCCTCGCGGCACGGGACAGGTCCGCACGGCGCAGTATTACCCAGGCGGCCAGCTTCAATACGAGACCCTGGGAAGGGACTTCCTCCGCGAGCACTGGCTGGACGCCGCAGGACGCCGAGCCCGGACGGTCGAGTCTGGAGGTGGACTCACTGCTTCGTTGGAGACCGGCTATGGGTATGACGATGCCGGCAATCGCACGACGGTCATCGACCGGCGGGGTGTCCTGACGACCACGGTGTATGACTTCGCGGACCGCCCGGTGGAGGTGCTGGTGTCCGTGGCGGATGCGTCACGGTTCGTGGCCCAGGGGGGCGACACCCGCGACGTGAGCCGGACCTACACCCTCTCCCATGTGACCTACGACGCCGCTGGCAACAAGGTGGCGGAAGAGGACCTGTCCGGGTTCGACAGGCATTACCGGCTGGACTCGCTCTATCGGGTCGTGGAGGAGCAGAGCCCCGAAGTTCGGGGTGCGGACCTCGACGCACCGCCCCTCCGCTATACGCAGACATTCGCATATGACCTGACCGGCCATCGGGTACGGCAGGTGGATGGGAATAGCCACGCCCAGACGGCGGAGTACGACCTGTTGGGACGTACCACCGTCCAGACGGACGCCGCCGGTCGGGTCGAGCGGCGCGAATACGACGGGCGCGGCAATGTGACAGAGGTTCGCTGGGAGGCGGGAGGCGTCCAGCATCGGAAGCAGACCACGACGTATGACGGCTTGAGCCGGACGCTCTCGGTAACGCAGCGGGTGGCGACGGAGGCCGGGGAGACGGTCTACACGACGCAGAGCGTCCATGACGACGCGGCGCATGTCGAGTGGACGCGCGATGCACGGGGCTTCGTTCAGGCCCGGCACCTGGACGGGCTGGGACGCGTCTCCGCTGGGGTGGAGGACGCTGCGAATGGACCGTTGCCGCGCGAGCCGGACGACTCGAGGGTGGGGCCAGCGCTCAACCTGGTCCACACCATGGAGTACGACGAGTATGGCCATGAGTTCGCCCGAGTGGATGCGCTGGGACGGCGGACGGAAACGGTCCACGACGCGCTGGGCCGACTGGTGGAAGTGCACCGGCCCATGGGGGTCTTCGAGAGCCAGACGCATGACGGAGAGGGCCATGTCATCCGCTCCCTCGATGGTCGTGGCGTGGAGCGGCGCTTAACCTACGACGCGTTGGGACGGCTGCGAAGCGAGACGCTGATGGAGAGTCTGTCCCAGGAGGGACAGGCCCTGACGGTGAGCGAGCGGACGTACGTGGATGCTCCGGACACGGAGGCCCTGACGCGAGAGGAGGTGCGGGACGCGCGGGGGCAGCTCACTGTGACGTACCGCGATGGACTCCAGCGTGTCGTCCGCCGCACGGACGCGGCGGGGCTCGCCACGGACGCCTGGTTCGACGCGCTCTACAAGCGCGTGGAGAAGAACGCGAAGGGGCACCTCACCCGCTTCGCCTACGACGCCGTGGGCCGGGTGCTGAGCCAGTCCGAGGCCGCATCGGTGAGTGCTCCGGCGGCCTACCACCAGGGGTGGGAGTACAGGGATGCGACCCGCGAGCGGACACACTGGGACCGGCGCCAGGTTCCCACGGTGCATCGGGAGGATGGTCTGGGGCGCAAGGTGTACTCCTCACGGGGGCAGGGCAGGACGTGGCGCAGGAGTCCTGGACCTACAACGCCGCGGGGCAGACGGTGCGGGCGGTGGACGCGAATGGCTACGCGACCACCCGGCTCTACGATGGAGCGGCGCGTCTGGTCGAGGAGACCCAGGGCGCCGGAACGCCGGAGGCGGCGGCGACTGCGTTTCAGTACGACGCCGCTGGTCAGCTGACGCAGCAGAAGGGCCCCCGTGCCACGGGTGTTCTCTTCGATGCGCGCTACACCTACGACGACCTGGGGCGGCGCGTGCGTGAGGAGGATGCGCTCGGGCAGGTCACGACGTGGGCGCATGACGCCGCAGGCAACCTCGTATGCATGAAGCAGCCGCTCGGCGCTCCTTCGCTTTCACACGGGGAGGCTGCCGGGCTGACGCTGGCCGATGTGGAAGCGCAGGTCTGCACGGGCACGTACGTGACGCGGTACTCCTACGACGAGCAGGGCAAGCTGCTGTCCGTCACGGATGCCGCCGGGGGGCTGACATCTTATGTCTACGACGCGGCCCGCAACCTGGTGGCGAAGCAGGACGCGAACGGGAACCTCACGACCTACGAATACGACGTGCGCAACCTGCGCACGGCCGAGCATCAGCACCTGGACTCGCATGCGCGGTTGACGACGGCCCAGCGGAGCCAGGTGCCGTTGTTCGAAGCAGGCGCGACGCCGTCGGGCAGCGTGGGCACGCTGACGTGGCGCCACACGTATGACGCGAACGGGAATCCGGACTCCATGACCGACCCGAAGGGGCAGGTGACGGTGCCTGGGTATGGGCTCCTTGATCGGCTGGCGGTACGCACCTATTCGCAGCATGCGCAACCGCGAGAGCTGCCGTCGGTGGACGCGGAGGGCTTCGCGTATGACGGCAACGGGAACCTGGGGCATGCGACCCTGCTCAAGCAGACGCCAGGCGGCGTGGTGGAGGAGGCGACGACGTACACGTATGACGCGCTCGATCGCGTGAAGACGCGGCTGAGGGAGCAGGACGGAAAGCAGCTCTCCTTCGGCTACGACGCCATGGGGCACCGTACGAGCGTGACGGACTCGGACGGAGTAGTAACGGGGTATGCGTACGATGCCTTGGGGCGCCTGAGCCAGGCGACACTTCCGGTCGGCGTCGTGGAGTACCGTTACTGGCCGGACTCCTTGCTCAAGGGGGTGGTGTGGCCCAACGGCTTGTCGGAGGGGCGCTGCTATGACGCGGCCGGGCGGTTGGTGGAACTGGTCACTGCCCGGGGCACGGTCAGCGATACGTGCCAGGTGAGTGGGTCGGTGGTCAGCCGGTTCGTCTACACCTATGACGCCAACGGAAATCGGTTGACGCAGGTGGAGACGCGCACGGCCCCCTCGACGCAGGTGCTGGGCGTCAGTGAGACGACCCGGTACGGCTACGACGCCTTGAACCGGCTCACAGGAGTGGCTGGGCCTGACACAGAAGCCAGGTTGTATCGGCTGGATGCCGTGGGTAACCGCACGGGCGAGCGCCGGATTTCGACTACTAGATGGGCGAGGGGACTTGGTCCGAGCGCCTACTTCAGCGTGGAATCCAAATCGCTCACGCGCGATATCACTGGAACCTTCAACCGGGTGGACTGGCTGACAGGGTTCGAGGACGCGAGAGACGCCACGCGGGCTACGGTGCTGAACTACGACCTCGTGGGCAACCTGGTGGAGAAGGCGACACAGGACGGCAGTCGCACCTTCGCCTGGGACATCCGCAATACTCTTACCGCCGTCTATGACAATGGGCAGGAGGTGGGGCGGTACGACTACGACAACAACCTCCAGCGGACGCAAAGGCACACGGCGTCTGAAGACGTCGCCTATGTGCTCGATGACGGTTTCATCCTGCAGGAACTGGATGGGACTCAGGTCTCGCATCCGTCGAAGCGGCGCTATCACTATGGCGGTGGCCCGCTGGCAGTCAGCGAAGTGGCCTCTGCTGCGACGAACTTCCTGGGAACGGATGCGCTGGGAAGCGTGACGGACGCGCTGTCCACGAGCGGAGATGTCACGGCGGCCCGTCAGTACGACGCGTGGGGCAACCCTCGTGGTGGATCCGCGCCCAGTGCTGGCGAGTTCAAGCTGGGCTACACGGGGCATCAATACGACGTGGAGACGGGGCTCACGTATGCGCGGGCCCGGTATTACGACAGTGAGCTGGGGCGGTTCATCTCAAGGGACTCGTACGAAGGGCAGTTGAGCGATGCGCCGAGTTTGCACCGGTATGCGTATGCGCACGCGAACCCGCTTGGTTACCGGGATGATGATGGCCACTCAGCGACAGCAGTCGGTGCGGCCGCAGGGTTCTTTTGGGGAGCCGGTCAGATGGCCACGACCATGGGCCGCGACCTCATTGATGGTCGCTCTCGTAACACCACTGAGTACCTGTCGCTCTGGGGGCAGAACATCATCGGTGGGGCCGAAATTGGTGCGTCCATCGACCTGACCGTCGCCAGCGGAGGAACCCTTGCTCTAGCCGGGAGCGGAGCTCTGGGAGGGTCTGGTTTCAATGCCATCACCTTCGACGGTGAGGCTAAGGACTGGTCCGAGTTCGCAGCCGAGCAGAGGCACGGTGCGGCGTGGGGGGCTGCCGGCGGTGTCGTATTCGGCAAGGCCGCGCCGCTGCTAGCCAGGGTTCCCATTGTCAAGGAGGCGGTTGAGAAGGTCAGTGCTGCGGGCACGAAGTTCGTAGGTCGCTATGTGGCTTCAGCTGGCGACGAGGTTGTGACTGCGGCGCCAAACATTTTCAATGAAATGGGGTTCGGCTTCGGCAACGACATCAACCGAATTGTTGCCGAAAGCATCCAGCAGGGCTTGAAAGAGGCGGCCAACGGTGGGGCTGTGGTGGCACCCGAACTTCCTGTCGGGGGCTGGGCTCGTGCGCCTTCTGGCGGACTTCCAAGGCAGGTCTTTGCGGAGGCAGAGGCAGGATTCCAGCATGTCGCGGAGATGGTAGGCGCGAAGAAGACCGCTGGTGCGACTGCGGATGCGACAAAGGCCCTGAGCGGATGGACTCCTCGTCCGGGTTACGAACAGGGGACGGACAGGGCTCTTCAGCTCGCCAACGAGATGGGCTACACATTCAGGCCGAACCGGCTTCTGGACCAAGGGGTGCCGGGTCGGTACAGCGCAAGTCACGTTGAGCCACAGATGAGTGTTGTTCGGCCGAACGAGCCGCTCGGTGTCTCAAAGGACATGTGTACGAGCTGCCAGGACTTCTACGAGGCGCTCGCGAAGTACCGACAGGCCGAGCAGGTTGTTCGAGACCCAAGCGGCACTTGGGTGTTCACACCCGAGGGGATGGTGATGAAATGGATAGGTCAGAAATAGCGGAGTTTGAAGATGGCTAATCTGGAGATATTGAACTCGCTGATTCAACGAGCTGCTGAGTCAGTGCGGGCCGACCCCGTGCACGACCTCTCATTGGGCTTGCGGCAGAAGATTTGGATGCTGATGGGAAGTGAGCGGGGTTCCGGACCCGGGTGTTTGCGGCGTGCGGCTCTCGCTCTCGCGGCTGCGCGGCATGTGCTTCCGCTGTGGGAATTGCAGTACCCACAGGACCGCACGCCACATAGGGCACTGGATTTGGCGGAAGAGGTGCGTGTGGGTCGGCTCGACAAGGGCGAAGCCCAGGCCCGTTGGCAGCAGGCCTGGGACCACATGGTCGAATTGTCGTACTCAGATGTGGATGACCAGAGTGGGGCAGCGGCTGGATTCTCCGCTGCACAGGCGTTGCGCACCTGTCTCGAAGACGAGGTGCTCCCGCAATCGGAGGTGGATGAAGGCCTACGCGACAACCAAATCGATGCAGAAGACATGGATGCGTCCATGTTCGCAGCGGCTGCGTACGCGGGCGGGCCTTCCTGGGATGCATCGTCCGACCCTGCGCGTCGGCGTCAATTCTGGGAGTGGTGGCTGTCTGATGCTGTACCCCGTGCGTATCGGTCCGTAGCGAGCTGACTGGCTTGTACTTCGCAAGTCACCAGCGGAGTGTCCGTGCTCAGAATGGTGATCCAGTCATGACGAGCAGGAACTTCGAGGTGGGGGTGGTGATCATCACTCCCCAGCCGGGTGGCGTCCGCGCAGGTGTGAGAACCCATGAGGGGAACATCCGCGTTGGCGACGTCTTCTCGGTCGCGTTCAAGCTGACGCCAGTGCGAACACCCGAAGGGTATGGTCCGTCCACCCGCTCGGGCGAACGGCCTGTCTCGATTCGCATCGAGCAGATCCGCGCTTATGGCCGTGGTTTCCAAGAGCTTGAAGCTGGGATGGCCGCCGAGTTGGTCTTGTCTGGCGACGGTGCGGAGAGTCTCGTGGAGTTGGACGTGCTCGAAGGAGATAGGTGAATGTCTCGTTTTTTAGGGAGATGGCTGTGGATGAGATTGTTTATGCAGGGGGCTATCAGGCTGCGATAGTTATTGCGCGGGCTGGCGGTAGGGTGCTTTGCCCGAGATGTCGCTCAGTGTTGAAGATTGCGACTACTTTGGAGGATGCGAAGAGGTTGGGAGCTCATCCAGGCATCTTTTGTCCGGTGGATGCCAAGCATGTTGGTGAGCATTTTAATCTGTCTGGGGTGAGTGATATGGTGATGAAGGGGTTTCGGAAGCCCAGGGGGACAGAATAACCAGTCGTTTGCGCACGGGGGGCACGCGGCGTACTGTCTGGTCAGGCCGGAGCCTACGGTCCTGGCTTAAGCCGCCGCACTGAGACTCCGTGACATCGAGTGGCTCGTCGAGCCCCGGCTCTGGCACAAGGGCGAGCTCAGTCGCTCTCCTTTGTGCCGGGAAAATATCTCGTGCAGATGAAGCTTCTCTTCCTGGCTTGGCTCAAATTCGAGTGCAGTGGTCAGTCTGAATACGAGCAGCTGTTCGGGGCATCGCCACTCAACGGAAGTGAAGGGTTCCGTGTCAGCGCGACGGCGGGTACTTCTGGAGCTTCCGCTGGAGCGACCTTCGGTGGATGCCCAGCTTGCGCGCGGCTTCGGAGATGTTGCCGGCGCTGTCCGCGAGCACGCGGTGGATGTGTTCCCACTCCGCCCGGGCCAGTGATGGCGCCTGGAGCGTTTCTGGCGCCGCTACGTTTGGTGCCTCTTCCGCCCTCGCGAACGCGGCCAGGATGTCGTCCGCGTCCGCTGGCTTCGGCAGGTAGTTCACCGCTCCCAGCCGGATGGCATCCACCGTCGTGGAGATGCTTCCGTAGCCCGTCAGCACGATGACCCGTGTGGACGCGTCCACAGCCAGCAGGTCGCGCACCAGCTCCAGGCCGCTCTGCCCCGGCATGCGCAGGTCCACCACCGCGTACTCCGGTGATTCGCGCCTTGCCGCTGCCATGGCTTCGTCGTGGTTGCCGGCTGTCGTGACGTCCCAGCCTCGCTCGCGGAAGGCTCGGGCCAGTCGCTCTCGCAGCGTGGTGTCGTCGTCCACCAACAGCAGGCTGGGGCGGTGATCCACCGGGGCCGTGCTCATGCCGATGCCTCCCTTCCGTCCACGCCCGGCAGGCTCAGCCTCGCCGTCGTGCCTTCTCCTGCCTTAGAGCGCAGCTCCAGCGACCCGCCAAGTTGCTCCGCCAGCGAACGCGCGAGGAACAGCCCCAGCCCCATGCCCTCACCCGGCGCCTTTGTGGTGAAGAACGGCTCTCCCGCTCGGGCCAGCACCGCCTCCGGCATGCCCTGGCCTTCGTCGCTGACCTCCAGCCTTGCTCCCTTGCCTTCGGCCACCACTCGCAGCTCCACACCGCTACCCACGGGCGTTGCCTGGAGCGCGTTCTTCACCAGGCCCCTCAGCACTCGCGCCAATGCTCGCGGCGGTCCGTGGACCTCTTGCTTCTTCAGCGCTTCCGGCACTTCCACCCGCACCCGCTCGCGGCCCGACAGCTCCGACAGCGTCTCCTCCACCAGCCTCTCCAGCGGGATGGGCTGGAAGGGTTCTCCCGTCGTCTGGCCCGCGTCCGCGGACATCTGCACCAGCACGTCCCTGCAACGGTCCACCTGCTGGCGGATGAGCTTCAAATCCTCTCGCACGGAGTCGGACGTCTGGGATGCCGCCAGCGCCCGCTCCAGCTCCTTCGCCACCACCGCGATGGTGGACAGCGGCGTGGACAGCTCATGCGCCGCTCCCGCCGCCAGCGTCGCCAGCGAGGCCACCTTCTCCTGCCTTGCCCTGGCTTGCTCCAATTCCTGCTCACGCCTGGCCAGCGCCCGGGTCACCCGCTGGATGAAATACACGATGAAGCCCGCCGCCACCGCGAACGCCACCCACATGCCGCTCAGGTGCAGCCGCATCAGCTCCGCGTGGTCCGGCCTTTCCAGGCCCGGCAGCGTCACGTCCTGCAACACGAACAGCGAACCGAACGCCACCAGCGTGAAGCCCAGCATCGCCCACGTGCGGCGCGGCGGCAGCAGCACCGTGCCCAGCGCCACGTTCACCAGGTACAGCGCCGTGAAGGGGTTGTGCGTCCCGCCACTCAACGCCAGCAGCCCCGTGAGCACCAGCGTGTCCCAGAGCATCAGCCCGAAGATGGCCGCCTCCGCCACCGGCCTGGCCCTCGTGAGCCCCGCTCGCACCGCCGCGTTCGTCACCGCCTCCACGCCCAGCAGCGCCACCAACGCGGGCACCGGCAACGCCAGCTTGAGCCCCCACGCGGCCACCGCCACCAGCACCGCCTGCCCCACCAGCACGCCCCAGCGCAGCCTCAGCAGCCACACCAGGTTGATGCGGGCTCGGAGCGACGGTTCGGAGGGCGGCGAGGGCGTCATGGCGTGGCGGAGGACATCGCCACGGAGCGGGCCACCGTGTCCAGCGCGGACGCCGCCGCGTCCCTGGACTCCAGGTCCACCGTCGCCAGCCACGTGTCCCAGGCGAGCGCGAAGGTGCGCTCGGCCGTTGGCTCGTCCTCGGACAGCGTCAGCCCGTCCAACACCACGTCCACCGTGGCGATGTTGGAGGACACCAGCTTGAACGGCCGCGGCTCACCGCCTCCCGCCGGCACCCGCGTCCCCTCCAGCCACAGCGTGTGCTCCCGCATGTCCACGCCGCTGTCCGCTCCCGGCAGCCCTTCCGCGTCCGCGTCCGCGGGCTCGAAGGTGAGCCGCGCCCGGCAGTAGCGCCCCGGCGGCGGCCGCAGCGTGCCCAGCGTCAGCACGGTCCCGTCCGGCCGCTCCAGCCCGCTCACGTGCGGCGTGCCCAGCCTCAACGGCGACCCCACCGAGTGCGCGTGCGCCGTGCCCACGGGAGACAGCGCCTCGAGCAGCCTCCACCCCAGCGCCTCCTCGCACGGCTTCAACTCCACGCCGCCCAGCGCCACGTAGCCGCGCGTCAGCGTGAGCGTCTGTCCATCCGCTCGCGTGAAGGAGCGCTCGCCTCCCGCCGCCTGCACGCCGTGCGCGGCCCGGTGCTCCAGGCCCAGCGTCACGCGCATGCCGTCCACGCGCTCACCGCAGGCACCGAGGCCACACGCAAGCACCAGCCATCCCAGACGCGAGGCGCGGATCATCACAGGTCGTAGGCGAGCGAGAGCACCGCGATGGGCGTGGACGACACCCGGCGCAGCTGGTTGACGAAGGGGATGCGCACCCCGGCCTGCACCACCACGTCCATGCCCGGGCTGAAGAGGACGTCCGGCGACGCGTACGCGATGAAGCCCCCTCCGGCCTCCTCCGGCGTGCCGTTCGTGTCCGGCGCCCGCTCCGCGCGGCTGTCCACGCCCAGGCGCACCGCCCACGTGGGCGACGGCTGGTACTGCGCCGCCACCTGCGTGCGCAACGACGCGCCCAGCCGGTAGTCGTCACGGCCGCGCGAGGGCAGGAAGCCCAGGGCGCTCGCGAGGAACGACCACTTGCCCCGGAAGCCCTGCCACGCCAGGCCCGCCATCGGATCCACCGAGCCGCTGCCGGGCTGCGCGTCGATGCCCAGCGTCGTGCCGTCCCTCGCGTGCAGCCTGGGGCCCGTGGGCAGCTTCACCCCGCCCACCACGCTGACCAGTTGGTCCGGCGAGAACTCCTTGTCCTTCCACACGAACGCCTTCGCGCTCACGTCGAGGTCGCCCAGCCCCCAGCCGCGCTCCATTCCCAGGCTCACGTCCTGGACCTCGCGGGCCTGGAGCGGCAGGTTCACCGCCAGCACCAGCCACGGCCGGGGCGCGTACGCCACCGCCACGTCCATGCGCAGCTCGCGCAGCCGCTGCGCGTCCACCCCCGTCAGCCCCTCCGTGTGGCCCCACGCGCGCAGCATCGTGGACAGCCGCAGGCGCCCTTCGAAGGGCTGCTCGCCGCCCATGGACGTGAGGGTGGGGTCCCCGCACGCACAGCTCGCGCACGCCCAGGCGGTGGATGCGGGCAAGAGGAGGAGCGCGGCGCTCAGGAGGGCCAGGGCGGGGGTTCTCAAGGCGTGGGCACCCTAACGTCCCCCCGTCCTGGCGCACTGTGGCGTGTTGTCGCAGGCCGCCGGTGCGTCACGGCGGGAACGGTCCGACTGTCCTACAGGTTGGAGAGCGGGCGGGGGAGCGGGGGCCGGCTGTCCGCCCGCCCTCCCGTGCCTATCTGGAGAATGACACCGACCCGTCCGCGTTGAGGGGGGACACGCCGGAGGCATGGAGGTCATTCATGGGGCTGCTCGCACCGCTGGGACGGCTGTTGTTCTCGGTCATCTTCATCACCAGCGGGCTCAATCACTTCATCCAGCTCCAGGCCCTCACGGCCTACGCCCAGGCGTCGGGTGTGCCCGACCCCCGGCTGGCGGTGCTGGTCTCCGGCGGGGTGCTGGTGGTGGGCGGCCTGTGCGTCCTCCTGGGCACCTTCGCCCGCCTGGGCGCGGCCATGCTCGCGGTGTTCCTGGTGGCGTCCGCCTTCATGGTCCATCACTTCTGGAAGATGGATGACCCGGTGCAGGCGCAGAACAACCTCATCCACTTCATGAAGAACCTCTCCATGGCGGGGGGCGCCCTGCTCATCGTCTACTTCGGGCCCGGCCCCTTCAGCCTGTCGCGCAAGAAGCGCGAGGCGGGCCTGGGCGGGATGAAGCTGGGCGCGCCCCTGCGCTGAAAGAGCGGGCGCGCCGTCCTGTCCGTGGATCAGGTCGCCCCGACGTGGGCGGCCTGGGTGTTGCGCAGGGTGAAGAAGGCGACCTCCGGCGTGCTGCCCCGGCGCAGGTACGGCCCGCCGAAGCCGAAGCCCAGCCCCTGGTTCACGTAGAGGTGGTTGCCGTTCACCCGGTAGTGGCCGCGGATGTACGGCTGACCCGCGCGGCGGAAGAGGGCCTCCGTGAGGCCCCGGACGATGAACTGCCCGCCGTGCGTGTGCCCGGAGAACTGCACCAGCCCCGCGTGCGCGGGCAGCTTCTCCGCGGTGGGCGGCGTGTGGGCCAGCACCAGCCGCGTGCCGGACGCGGGCGCGCCCCGGAAGGTGGCCTCCACGTCCTCCATGCCGGTGAGCCCGTCGTCGATGCCCAGCACCGTCACCGGCGCGCCCTTCACGTGCACCACGCGGTGCTCGTTCTGGAGCACCGTGTAGCCCAGGGCCTCGAAGCTGGCGCGCAGGTAGGGCGCGTCCACCCAGTGGTCGTGGTTGCCCAGCACCACGAAGACGGGGCCGTTGAGCCCCTGGAGCAGCTGGCGCACGCGCGGCAGCGGCTTGGGGCTGTGCGTGACGTAGTCGCCCGTGAGGAACACCAGGTCCGGCGCCGCCTCGTTCACCGCGGCCACCGCGCGGCGGATGCGCACGTCGCTGGTCGCCTGGCCCACGTGCACGTCCGACAGCTGCGCGATTCGCAGGCCGTCATGCTCCGGGTGGATGCCGTCCAGCTGGAGCAGGTGCTCGGTGAGCACGAAGTGGTCCCGCCAGCGCAGGCGCCGGTCCGGCCGGAAGGGGTCGGGGCCTCGTGCCTGGAGCTCGTTGCGGCCGTGCGGCTCCACCGGCTCGGCTTCGGCGAGGGAGGCGGCGGCACCAGCGGCGTGGCGGCGGGCGAGTCTCAGGCGCATGCGTTCGGATTCCTCCGGCGGGGCGAGGGGCGATTGTAGAGAACGGTCCGGAGGGCCGTGAAGCCCGGGGGCCCGGCCCGCCTGCCCCCTTGCACGAAGGCAAGAGGGCGGAAGCAGAACCGGGCCTTCTTCCAGAACATTTCCGCGCCCTTCCAGGGGCCCCTCGGCTCCCGGGACGGCCGGGTGCGACATGCGCATCGCCCCGGCGCCAGGGTGGGATTCCTAGTAACCGCGCAGCACCGTCAGGCCGTCGGAGGTGAGCACCAGCAGCATGCCGGAGGTGCCGGAGCCGTCGTACACGAGCTGGAGCACCTTGTTGCCGCGCACGTTCGCCACCTTCTCCAGCGTCTTGGCGGGGGTCAGCCGGTAGAGGCCGCCCGTGTTGGTGCCGATGAAGAGCGAGCCGTCATTCGTGGAGGCCAGGGCGTTGATGGCGTCCAGCGCCGCCACGTCCGCGCCCACGCGGGTGCCCTTCTGGTACGAGTTGCCGGAGGAGAGGATGGTCATCTCCCACAGGCCCAGGGACTTGCTGCCCAGGTAGTACTTGCCGTCCGTCGTCTGCTGGAAGCCGCGCCAGTAGTCGAACGCCGACTGCGAGTTGAGGTCCTGCAGGTAGGAGGACTTCACCTTCTGCTGGTTGATGCCCGGCGTGGTGGTGTCGTCCCAGTTCTCCATCTTCGTGTCGGGCGTGACGGTGCCGAAGTTCCACTCGTTCGCGATGAGCACGTCGCCGTCCGGCGCGATGCCCAGGCCGTAGGTGTAGCCCGCGTACTGGGAGCCGTCCGCGTCGAACCACACCGGGTGCCGGTGGGCGTTGTACGTCAGGTCGCGGATGCGCACGACGCCGTGGTTGGTGCCGAAGAAGACGTCGCCCTTGTTGGGGCCGCGCAGCACGGACGCGCAGCTGAGCATGGCGCGGTCCTCGTCGAAGTGGTGGTCGTTGCTGTTGCGGATGCCCAGGCTGACGCCGTCCACCACGGTGGGCCCCGTCTGGATGAAGGGCTTGCCGTTCGCGTCGATGTTGGCGCGGCGGGACTGGTTGATGTGGGTCTCGAAGGCGACCTGGCCGCTGCCATCCAGCTTCACCGCGTCCACGTCCCCCTGCTTGTAGTACTGGAGCCGGCGCGAGCTGAAGGGGAAGCAGGTCGTCTCGTTCACCGGGACTTCGCACGGCTTCGCGGTGACGATGAAGTTGGTGTGGATGCCCGGGTACTCCGGGTCCTGCTGGAGGTCCGGCGCGTTGTAGCCCACGTAGGCCCGGCCCGCCGCGCCGCCGCAGATGACGGTGGAGGACTGGCCCGTGGCCGCCTGGCCCGCGGCGCCCGACATCCAGACCAGCTTCTGAGTGTCCGCGCGCACCACGCCAACGCGGTCGCCGTCCAGCACCCAGAGGTTCTTGCCCAGGTCGATGCCGACGGACTTCACCCTGCCGATGCCGTAGCGGTCCGAGTAGTTCGTCACCGGATCCGCCGGCCAGGGGTCCACCGTGCCCGCGTCCGTGCCCGCATCCGTCCCGGCGTCCGTGCCCGCGTCGTGCCGGCGTCCGTCCCCGCATCCGTCCCCGCATCCGCGCCGGCGTCGGTGCCTGCGTCCGTCCCCGCGTCAATCCCCGGCCTGGGGTTCACGTCGTCCGTGTCATCCACGGGAGTCGTGGGCGAATCCGTCCCACCGCACCCCCACGCCGACAGCACCATCGCCCCCACACACACGCCCAGCCCCAGCAGTCGTCGATTCACGTGTTCTCCCTACGCGTACGCGCCACCCAAGCAAGCCGCGTACCCGCCCTGGAGCGCAGGCTGTCCGTGCAGCGCCCCCCGGGAGTGGGCAATCCCTTTCACATGCAGGGCAGCCAGCCGACCCTGAAGGGGCAGTAAAAAAACCGGGCCCGCCTCCCGGGTGGGGGGCGGGCCCGGCGAAGGACCGCGGGGAGCCGCGAGGCCTACTTCTTGGGCGAGGTGGCCTTGAGCTCCAGCGCGATGGAGTCATCCCCCTCCAGCTGGAACTTCGCGCGCACGCTGGCGCCCTCCGGCAGCTCGCTCGCCTTCACGGACTTGCCGTCCAGGGTCACCTTCGTCTGCTCACGCACGTCCAGCTTCACCTCCGGCAGCGTGCCCATGCGCGCCAGGGTCACGTCGTCGTCGTCCTTGGCCTTCACGGTGCCGTTCAGGCTGAAGGCGTCCTTCTCCTTCCACAGGCCCGTCTTGTTCGCGGCGTCCGCCTTGTCCTTGGCGGCCTGGTCCGCGCCCACCAGCTTCTTCGCGGTGTCGCTGATGGCGGGGCCCACCTCCTGGGCCTCCACGCCCGTGGAGGGGCCGTCCAGCTGCCGGTTGCTGGGCGCGCTCGGGCCCGGGTTCCGCGGCGTGCCGGTGGTGTCCTGCGCGAAGGCAGCCGTTCCCAGGCACATCACTGCCGTGACGATGAGCTTCTTCATGGTCCCGCTCCCTTTCGTTGATGGGTGTTCCGTGTCTGCTCTCAAGGGTGGGGCGGCCGTGTTCCGCCGCCAACCGGCCCCTCGAGTCCACGCCGTCCCGCCGCAGGTAGGGCAGGCGGGCGCTCAGACCGGCAGGCACAGCTGCTTCACGGTGGACAGCAGCGCGGACAGGTCCAGCGGCTTGCGCAGGTAGCCCGCCACGCCCATCCCATCCACCGTGTCGCGCACGTCCAGGTCCGCGCTGGCCACCACCACCGGGATGTCCGAGCACGCGCGCTCGTGGCGCAGCGCCTCGCGGAACGCCACGCCGTCCATGCGCGGCATCATCAGGTCCAGGAGGATGAGCTGCGGGCGGGGCTCCGACGAGCGCAGCCGCTCCAGCGCCTCCAGCCCGTCCGCCGCCAGCTGCACGGCGTAGCCCTCCAGCTCCAGCGCGTCCTGGAGCGCATCCCGGATGTCCATGTCGTCGTCGACGACCAGCAACGTGTGATGGGCTTCCATCCCATTCCCCCTGCGAGCCTTGGAGCGCCCGCGCCGTCCCCCGAGCCGGAACGGCGGGTCCCCGCCTTCGCCAGGACGAATCTGTACCCGGGGACAGGAGAGCGGAAGCTCCAATGTAGGCGCATGCCTACCAGTGAGCACATCTGGGGCGGGCGCCCGGCTGGCCGGCCGGAGGGGCTACTCGCAGCGGTCGCAGAGGCCGCGCAGCTGCACCTCCACGGCGCGCTGCGACACGGCGCGGGGGACGCCCCGGGCGGTGGTGAGGCGCACGGACTCCTCCGGGAGGCAGGCCACGGTGCCGCAGTCGGTGCAGGTGAAGTGGGGGTGGTTGTTGGCGTGCTCGGTGGCGCCGGCGCGCTTGAGCTCGAAGCGCCAGACGTGGTCGCCCAGGTCGGCGCGCACGACGAGGCCGGCCTCGGTGAGGTCGGTGAGGTTGCGGTAGATGGTGACGCGGTCGTAGCCCTCGCCGCCCAGCTCCTCCACCAGGTCCGCGTGGCTCATGGGGGCGGTGGCGGTCTCCAGCTTGCGAAGCACGGCCACGCGGGGGGCGGTGCTGCGCAGCCCCGCGGCGCGAATCCGGTCCTGGAACCCGGTCAGCTTCTCCTGCGCCGTGACTTTCTTGGCACCCATGGGCGGTCGAATAACACACCCGCCGCGCTTGCGTCCCCCACGCCCGCGCGGGCGGCGTGTCCCTGGAGCCGGTTGGAGCCCTTCCAACTTCCAACACTTCCGCACGGTTGCCTTGACTCGGGGGGCCCCGTCACCAGACTGCGCGCTTTCCACACCCTGGGGTGGGCCGTTGGGGTCCCACCTGCCAGAACGACCCGTCGGCCCGTGACCGCCTCCGCTGCTTTTCCGCCCCCTTGATGAAGCCCACCCTGCTGCTCGTCGAAGCCCCGGGTCCGCGCCGGGAGCTCCTGTCCCTGGCGTTCCAGTGCCAGGGCTGGCGGGTGCTGCTGGCGGCGGGGGTGGAGCCGCTGGTGCGCGCCCTGCGCGAGTCCCCGCCGGTGCACCTGGTGCTGGCGGCCGGCGGGACTGCTGGTGGCGGCGGGCCCCTGGA
>NZ_JBKGHJ010000309.1:0-10527 GCF_046520365.1 Corallococcus sp. 4LFB | reverse complement strand
GCCGGCGCCCCCAGGCACCCGCACCCGCACCTCCACGGCCGCGTCCTTCCCGAGCACCACGCGCCCGGGCGTCGCCTCCACCTCCGGCGGTTCCGCCCGCGCCACGGCGGCACCCAGCATCAGCAGGCAGACAGCGAAGTGGAGCGGCGGACGCATACGGGAAACCCAGTGTCCCAGTTGACCGCCGCTCCGGCCTCCGGGTCAATCCCCGGAAGGCAGGGAAGTCTCAGCCGCCAGGTCTTCCTCCGGAGGAGGCTCGGCCATGGGCTTGTCCGCGGGCCCCGCCTGCCGGGTCGTGGGCGGGCTGAAGGTGGGCCTGTCCACCGGAGCGCCGCCCCGGCCGTGCACCAGCGTCTTGGTGTCCGAGCGGAAGGTGAGGTCCACCTTGTCGCCGCGCACCGCGGTCACCAGGCCCACGCCGAACGTCGGGTGGTGGAGCACCTGATCCACCCTGTAGGTGTCCTTGGGGCTGTACTTGGGAGCGCTCGCGAGGTCCTTGCCCGCCAGCTGCTCGTCGAAGGAGATGACCACCTTCTCCGCGCGGGGCGTGCCGGACGCGGCGCGCGGGGCCCGGGTCGAGGGCCGCCTTGGGGCGGTCCGTGACGCCCGCCGCGCCCCGGAACGCGTGATCACCGCCGCAGGTGTTGCAGCGGACGCGCACGATCTTCGGACCCACCATCGCGAGGATGGTGTGCGCCAGATTCATCTTGCAGCGGGTGCACTGGGCATCCACCTCGCCGCCGACCTTCAGAGTAGCCATGCTGTCGTGTCGCTCTGGCCCGGCAACTCCCCCAAAAGGGCGCGCCGGGCGTGGAAAGTAAAGAGGGCCGCGGAACATAACGGCCGACCCCAGGCGGAGGAAGCCCCATCGCATCCCACCGTCGCGCCGCGTGGGAGCCCCCCTGGCGACCAGCCGATGGAGGTGGGGGTGGGATGGGGCGGCGCTGGAGTTCCCTTGTGCCGCCGTCCGGAGCACGTAGAGTCGCCCGCCTGAGCGCATGACCACCGAGACCCCCAGCAAACCCAACCGGTTCACCGGCGCCTTCACCCAGTCGGTGGAGGGACTCGGCAAGGGCATCATCGACGTCATCAGCAGCATTGGCGGCGTGGTGTCCCTGGGCCTGGACGTCTTCCGCTGGAGCGTGCGCCGCCCGTTCCGGCTGCAGAACCTCTTCACCCAGCTGGACTTCGTGGGCGTGGGCTCCATCTTCATCGTGGGGCTCACCGGCACCTTCACCGGCATGGTGTTCGCCCTCCAGACGTCCACCGCGTTCGCCCTGTTCGACGCGGAGAGCCTGGTGGGCCCCACCGTGGCGCTGACGCTCACGCGCGAGCTGGCCTCCGTGTTCGCCGCGCTGATGGTCACCATGCGCGCCGGCTCCGCCATGTGCACGGAGCTGGGCACCATGCGCGTCACCGAGCAGGTGGACGCGCTGGAGACCATGGCCGTCAACCCGGTGCAGTACCTGCTGGTGCCCCGGGTGCTCGCGGGCCTGTTCATGGTCCCCGCGCTCACCATGCTCTTCAACACCACGGGCATGACGGGCGCCTACGTCGTCGCCGTGTTCGGCCTGGGCATCTCCCCCGGCACGTTCCTGTCGCGCACCCAGCAGTGGATGGCCCCGGCGGACATCTACGAGGGCCTCCTCAAGGGCGCCATCTTCGGCCTCTCCGTGGCCCTCATCTGTTGCTACAAGGGCTTCAACGCGTCCGGCGGCGCCAAGGGCGTGGGCCAGGCCACCACGGAGGCGATGGTCTCCAGCGCGCTGGCCATCTTCATCCTCGATTTCATCGTCGGCATGATGATGCACTGATGGGCCCCCCGACTCCGCCATCGTCCGAGTCCACCGGCGCTACCGCCGGAGCCTCGAAGGCGATGATCCAGATCGTGGACCTGCACAAGACGTTCTCCGGGAACAAGGTCCTCACGGGCATCAACCTCACCGTGCCCGCGGGCAGCACCTGCGTCATCCTGGGCGGCTCCGGGTCCGGCAAGACGGTGCTGATGAAGCACATGATCGGCCTGCTCAAGCCGGACAGCGGCCAGGTCATCGTGGACGGGCAGGACATCGTCCCCATGAGCGTGCAGGCCCTGCAGCAGGTGCGCCGCAGCTTCGGCATGGTGTTCCAGGCCGCCGCGCTCTTCGACTCCATGACGGTGTTCGAGAACGTCGCCTTCCCGCTGCGCCAGCACACGAAGCTGTCCGAGGACGAGATCCGCGAGCAGGTGCGCAAGCGCCTGGACCTCATGGGCCTCAAGCGCGAGGTGGAGGGCCGCTTCCCCGCGGACCTGTCAGGCGGCATGCGCAAGCGCGTGGGCCTGGCGCGCGCCGTGGTGTTGAACCCCAAGGTCGTCCTCTACGACGAGCCCACCACCGGCCTGGATCCCATCACCACGGACTCCGTGGACGACATGATCCTCACCGCGCAGAAGGAGCTGGGCGTCACCAGCGTGGTCATCAGCCACGACATCGCGTCCGCCTTCAACGTGGCCAACCAGATCGCCTTCCTGTCCAAGGGCGTCATCGTGGAGAACGGCCCGCCGGAGCAGCTGCGGGAGTCCCAGCACCCGGCCGTCCAGGTCTTCCTCCAGACGTGGTTCGGCAAGAACTGATAGGACCCCGGGGCGGGGAAGGCGGTCCCCCCAGGGTTCCAGCCCTTCATGAAAAGCTGGCAGCCGGTAGGCAAATCGTTAGAGTCGCGCGCGGCCGGTGGTAGCGGTGGTAGCGCTCGGAGTCACATCAGGTGAAGAAGCTCGTCACGCCCTTCCGTGTTGGCCTGTTGGTCCTCGCCGCCGGGGGCTTCCTCATCACGTTCGTGCTGTTCGCCACGAAGGGCGGGCTGAGCGACCGTGACTCCACCCGGGTATGGGCCTACTTCCGGGACGCGTCCGGGCTCGCGGTGCGCGGCCGGGTGCAGATCGCCGGCATCCCCGTGGGGGAGATCAGCGACATCAGCCTGGAGGGCACCCGGGCGAAGATCTGGCTGAAGATCCGCAAGGGCGTGGACATCCGCCAGGACGCCGCGATCACCAAGCGCTCGGAGTCGCTGCTGGGCGACTACCTGCTGGACCTGAACCCCGGCACGGAGCAGGCGCCGGAGCTGGAGGACGGCGGGCAGATCCGCCGCGTCATCGACACCCAGGGCGTGGAGGCCGTCTTCGAGTCCCTGTCGCAGATCACCTCCGACATCCAGCAGGTGACGGGCGCGCTGCGCGAGGTGCTGGGCGGCGAGAAGGGCGCGGGCAGCCTGGAGCGCATCGTGGAGAACCTGGTCCGCCTGTCGGACTCGGTGGACGCGACGGTGCGCCGCAACACGGACCGCCTGGACACCATCATGGCGAACGTGGAGGGCGTGTCCGCCGACGTGCGCGCCCTCACCCAGGGCAACGGCGCGGAGGTCACCCGCATCGTCACCAACGTGGAGCGCATCACCCAGGACGTCCGCGAGGTGCTGGGCACCGTCAAGAACATCGTGGGCAGCGGGGAAGGGGAGCTCAAGGAGAGCGTCTCCAGCCTCAAGCAGACGCTGGGCCGGCTGGACAACACGCTCGCCAACCTGGAGGACATCACCCGCAAGGTGAAGGACGGCGAGGGCGCCGCGGGCGCGCTGCTCACCGACGAGCAGCTGGGCCAGCGCCTCAGCGAGGCCGTCACCGACGTCAGCGAGTTCGCCACCCGCCTCTCCACCCTCCAGACGGAGGTGGGCCTGTTCAGCACCTACCTGGTGTCCCAGGGCGCGTCGAAGAACGGCCTGTCGCTGCGGCTCATCCCCAAGCCGGACAAGTACTACCTGCTGGAGATCATCGACGACCCGCGCGGCTCCGTCAGCACGCAGGTGGTGCAGACCAACCCGCCGTCGGACGGGGACCCGGTCATCCAGACGCAGAAGGTGACCAAGGAGTCCTTCAAGGTCAGCCTCCAGTTCGCCAAGCGCTACTACTTCACCACCCTGCGCGTGGGCCTCATTGAATCCACGGGCGGCGTGGGCGCGGACCTGCACCTCTTCGACGACGCGCTCACCCTGAAGATGGACGCGTTCAACTTCACCGCGGACGAGCTGCGCTACCCGCGCCTGCGCGCCACGCTGAAGGCCCAGGCCTTCGACCACCTGTTCGTCCTGGCGGGCATGGACGACATCCTCAACGCCAGGCAGCGCGACGCGGCCACCCGGCGCCTCATCGCCGGCCGCGACTTCTTCTTCGGCGCGGGCTTCTTCTTCACCGACGACGACCTGAAGGCCCTCATCGCCACCACGGGCGTCCCCACGTTCTAGGCTGTGTAGTCCTTGACGTTGCCGGGAAGGTGTCGTACCCGGCACGGGCACGGGGTTTCCCCTGGAATTCGCCGTGCCCTGACGCGAGGCCGTACCCGCGCCGGGTCACCCCCAGGAAGATGCCTTCATGTCTCTGCTCGTCGTCGGTTCAATCGCGCTGGACTCGCTGGAAACGCCCTTCGGCAAGAAGGAGGACGTGCTGGGCGGGTCGGCCACGTACTTCTCCACGACCGCGTCCTTCTTCGGCCCCGTCCAGCTGGTGGCGGTGATTGGCGAGGACTTCCCGGAGGCGCACCTCCAGTTCCTGCGCGGGCGCGGCATCGACCTGGAGGGGCTCACCCGCGAGGCCGGCCGCACCTTCCGCTGGAAGGGCAAGTACGGCTGGGAGCTCAACGAGGCGCAGACGCTGGACACCCAGCTCAACGTCTTCGAGTCCTTCTCCCCCAACCTGCCGGCCGCCTACCGGGAGACGCCCTACGTCTTCCTGGGCAACATCCACCCGGAGCTCCAGTCGCGCGTGCTGGACCAGGTGAAGGCGCCCAAGCTGGTGGCCGCGGACACGATGAACTTCTGGATCCAGGGCAGCCGCCCCGCGCTGCTCAAGACGCTCCAGCGCGTGAACCTGCTCTTCATCAACGACGCGGAGGCGCGCCAGCTGTCCGGCGAGCACAACGTGGTGAAGGCCGCCCGCGCCATCCTGGCCATGGGCCCCTCCCGCGTGGTCATCAAGCGCGGCGAGCACGGCGCGCTCCTCTTCGACCAGGACCACATCTTCGCCTGCCCGGCGTTCCCCCTGTCGGAGGTGTTTGATCCCACCGGCGCGGGTGACACCTTCGCCGGCGGCTTCATGGGCACCCTGGCCAGCTCCGGCGCCGCGAGCAAGGTGGATCAGCAGCTGTTGCGCAAGGCCATGGTCATGGGCAGCGTGATGGCGTCCTTCACCGTGGAGAAGTTCAGCCTGGAGCGCCTGCGCGAGGTGCAGCGCCCGGAGATCCACGCCCGCTTCGCCGAGTTCAAGAAGCTCACCCACTTCGACGACCTGGGCCCGCTGGGCGGGTAGGGGAGTTCAGGAAGGGCATGCGGCCCGGTGTGGAACTTGACGGGCCGCACCCACCCTCCCTAGGCTCGACCGGACGCAGTGGATGAATAAATCCGGTGCGGACGTCCTTTTTCAGCGCCGACGTGGCCGGGAAGGTTCCGCGTCGGGAGGTCCCCCGGGTTGAGCGAAAATCGAAAGCACGCGCGGGTCGGCACCCTCCTGCGCTGCTGGTGCGAGGGTGAGAACGTGACCCTGTTTGCACGCATCGCCAACCTGAGCGAGGGAGGTCTCTTCCTCAGGACGAGCACCCCGCTGGCGGCGGGGACGCGGGCGCAGGTGCGGCTCACCCAGCAGGCGACGGACACGCAGTTGCAGGCGCAGGCCACGGTCGTCTGGTTGCGGCAGGACGAGCAACCCGCCGGCCGGCCCCCGGGCATGGGCCTGAGATTCGAAGCGTTGGACGCGGACGCCCTGACGAGTCTGCGGCGCATCATCTCCCAGTCCCAGCAGCAGACCCCCCGATAGGGCTCCCATGCGCATCGCCGTCATCTCCGACATCCACTCCAACATCGAGGCCCTCACGGAGGTGCTGAGGGTGGCGGAGCACCAGAAGGTGGACCGGTTCGTGTCGCTGGGGGACATCGTCGGGTACGGGGCGTCCCCCAACCCGTGCTGCGACCTGGTGCGCTCGGTGGCCGAAATCACCTTGCTGGGCAACCACGACGCCGCGGTGGCGGGGCGGATGGACTACTCGTACTACTACGACGCCGCCCGGCACGCGCTCGACTGGAGCGCCAACGTCATCTCCGACGAGAACCTGGCCTGGCTGCGCAGCCTCCCGTACACGTACCGCATCGGCGAGGTGGGCTTCTGCCACGGCTCGCCCATCGACCCGAAGGCGTACGAGTACATCTTCGCGCTGGAGCAGGCGCGGGAGCTGACGCCGTACGTGGCGGAGCTGCCGGAGGTGACCTTCATTGGCCACAGCCACCTGTGCCGCGCGTTCGCCATTGGCAACGGCGAGGTGAACGACGTGGTGGCCCAGAAGTTCGTGCTGCGCAAGGGCTACAAGTACATCGTGTCCGTGGGGAGCGTGGGGCAGCCGCGCGACTACGACAACCGGGCCTGCTTCGTCATCTGCGACACGGACGCGCGCACGGTGGAGTACCTGCGCGTGGAGTACGACATCGAGACCTCCGCGCAGAAGATCTTCGACGCGGACCTGGCGCTCAACTTCGGCAAGCGGCTGTTCCTGGGCGTCTAGGCCGTCCGAGCCGCATGGCGCGGCGCGTGCGGAAAAGCGGCGCGGCCGGACGGAAGGTGGCATAAACCGGGGCCGTGCGCCCCCAGGTCCCCCGTCCGAAGCGGCCCTTCATGGGCCTTGGCCTCGCAGCCCTCCTCTTCGTCTCCGGGTGCAGCCGCGCCCCCGCGCCGCCCTCGCCCGAGTTCGAGCAGGCCAGCCGCCGGTGGACGGCGCTCTACGCCCAGAAGCTGGACGAGGCGTACCTGGACCCCTCCATCGGGGAGATTGAGGCGCAGCTGCAGCGCGTGCCCACGGACAGCGTGGACTCCGCCGCGTCCCAGTCCCTGCTCCAGCGCATCCAGCAGGGCCGCACGCGCATGCAGGCGGCCCAGGAGGAGAAGCGCCGCGCGGTGGCCAACGCCCGCACGGTGCCCACCCTGGACCCGTCCTCCACGAACATCCCGCGCCGGCCCGAGCCCGAGGCAGCGGAGCCGGCGGACGCCGGCCTGGGGGACGCCGGCGTGATTGCCGGGCCCCAGATGGGCACCCCGGCCTCCGAGCTGGTGGCGGGCTTCCAGGGCTGCTTCATCCGCTCCGTGCCCGTCACGGTGGAGGGGCGGGGGATGCGGGACACCTGGCAGCTGAGCGACCGGGCGTCCTGCCAGCTGGAGTACCCCAGCCACCGGGACACCTCGCTGGTGATTGAAGACGGGCGCGTGCTGGCGCTGTTACCCAGGAGCGCCATGCGCACCGTGCGCCGTTATGAGGACGGCGGCACGGCGCCCGCGAACGATGGCGGGCGTTGAACCTCTCTCTTTCAAGAGCTGACGACCTTCGATGAACGAACAGACCTTCATGAAGTTGATGCGCGTGCTGCCCAAGTCGGCGGTGTCCTCCGTGGTGGGCCTGGCCACGCGCCTGCCCGCGCCCGCGCCGGTGCACCACTGGGCCATGCGCACCTTCGCCAAGGCGTACAACGTGGACATGGAGGAGGCGGAGCACTCCTTCGAGAAGTACCCGACCTTCGCCCAGTTCTTCACCCGCGGCCTCAAGCCGGGCCTGCGCCCGGTGGACGGCGGTGAGAAGGTCGTCGTGTCGCCGGTGGACGGCCGCGTGTCCCAGGTGGGCTACTCGGACAACGGCCGCTGCCTCCAGGCCAAGGGCATCGAGTACACGGTGGACGAGCTCTTGGGGGACTCGCAGGCCGCGAAGCCCTTCCACGGCGGCGCCTGGACGACGCTGTACCTGTCGCCGCGCGACTACCACCGCATCCACGCGCCGCTGGGCGGCACCATCACCGGGTACGCGTACATCCCGGGTGAGTTCTGGCCGGTGAACCCCGCGTCGGTGAAGAACAAGCAGTCGCTGTTCTGCGTGAACGAGCGGCTGGTGACGTACCTGGACACCGTGGCCGGCAAGGTGGCGGTGGTGAAGGTGGGCGCCACCTGCGTGTCGCGCATCAAGGCGTCCTACGAGGACATCACCACGCACATCGGCCAGCCCGGCAAGGTGCACCGCTACGGCGCGGGCATCCCGGTGGAGAAGGGCGGCGAGCTGGGCCGCTTCGAGATGGGCTCCACCGTCATCCTCTGCTTCGAGCCCGGGCGCGTGCGCTGGGACGACAGCATGCAGCCGGAAGCGGTGGTGCGCATGGGCACGCGCATTGGAGTCATCACGTGAGCCAGAAGATCAACGGCGTGAAGGGGATGAACGACCTTCTGCCGGGCGAAATCGAGGTCTGGCAGTTCGTGGAGTCCACCGCGCGCACGCTGTTCGGCCGCTTCGGCTACGGCGAGGTGCGCACGCCGATGGTGGAGGACACCGCCCTCTTCGTGCGCAGCGTGGGCGAGGAGACGGACATCGTCGGCAAGGAGATGTACACCTTCGAGGACAAGGGCGGCCGCAGCCTGTCCCTGCGTCCGGAGGGCACCGCGCCCGCGGCGCGCGCGTACATCGAGCACTCGGTGAACAACCAGGAGCCGGTGACGCGCTGGTTCTACATGGGGCCCATGTTCCGCTACGAGCGGATGAAGACGGGCCGCTACCGCCAGTTCTCCCAGATTGGCGCGGAGGCCTACGGCGCGAAGGAGCCCGCGCAGGACGCGGAGTTGATGGACGTGGTGGTGCAGTTCCTGGAGGCCCTGGGCCTCACGGACGTCACCCTGAACATCAACTCGCTGGGCGACGACAACTGCCGGCCCGCGTACCACGCGAAGCTGGTGGAGTACCTCAACGCGCACCGTGACGAGCTGTGCGCGGACTGCCAGCAGCGGCTGGAGCGCAACCCGCTGCGCGTCCTGGACTGCAAGAACGAGAAGTGCCAGGCGGTGGCCGCGGCCGGGCCCAACGTGCTGGAGTTCCTGTGCGAGCCGTGCCGCGCGCACTTCACGGACCTGCAGCGCAAGCTGGGCGTGCTGGGCATCAAGTACGTGGTGAACCACCGGCTGGTGCGCGGCCTGGACTACTACACGCGCACCGTCTTCGAGTTCATCGCCTCGCACCCCGCGCTGGGCACCGCCAGCACGGTGGGCGGCGGCGGGCGCTACGACAAGATGATGAAGGGCCTGGGCGGGCCGGACGTGCCCGCGGTGGGCTACGCCATGGGCCTGGACCGGCTGGTGCTGCTCCTGAAAGAGGGCGGCAAGACGTTCACCCAGCAGCCGGACCTGTTCATCGCCGTGGCGGACGAGGGCTCGCAGGACGCGGGCCTGGCGCTGGCCAGCCGCCTGCGCCGCGAGGGGCTGAAGGTGGACTTCGACACGCGCGGCGGCAGCCTCAAGAGCCAGATGAAGCGCGCGGACAAGTCCGGCGCCCGCTTCACCCTGGTGCTGGGCGAGCAGGAGCGCCAGAGCGGCCAGGCGAAGCTCAAGCCCATGGCGGGCGGCGAGCCCGTCCCGGTGGCCCTGGACAACGTGGCCGCCACCGTGCGCGCCCAGCCGCAGGCCCCGGCCGCCGCTCCCGCTTGCTGATCCAACACCCCCTCCGGCATGACGCGCCTGGCTGGAGGGGAGGGGGGCGGCCTGTCTTCCCTGAAAACCCGGGAGTAAAGGTGTTAAGCATCGTAAGTCCTGGGAATCGCTGGGGGAGTGAAGGCTTGGAGATTCGCGGAGGTTGAGAGGTTGGGGTACATTGCTTCGTCAATGTCGAGCGCTCCCCAGCCCGCCTCCGTGATCGATGGCCCGCGTTGGATCCCCGTGGCCGGGGACAGCATGTGGCCGTCGTTGCGCGCGGGGGACGTGGCGGAGGTGGAGCCGCTGGTGGAGGCGCCGCGCCCGGGTGAGGTGGTGCTGGCGCGCTTCGAGTCCTCGCTGGTGCTGCACCGGGTGCGCTGGTGTGACGGCAGCTTCTGCGCGCTTCGCGGGGACAATGGCGGCGCGGAAGATCCGCCGCTGCCCCTCTTCCGTATCCTGGGGCGGGCCCGGCGGGTGCGCCGGGGCGGCGCGCTGCTGGACGTGGAGCGCTGGGACGTGGGGCCGCGGCGCGTGGGGCGCTGGCGCGCTGACGGTGAAGCGCCAGGTGGCCGCGTGGTTGGGAAGGACGGGCCGCGCATGAGCTTCCAGGAGGGCAGCGTTCCCCGGCGGCGCGCGGGGACCTCGGGGGAAGGCTTTGGCGCGGACTTCCTGGTGCTGGACGCGGAGGGGCGCACGCTGCGCGGGCTCAACCCGACGGCGGCGCGCATCTGGGCGCTGTGCGACGGACAGCGTACGGCCCGGGCGGTGGCGGAGCAGGTGGCCGCCGAATTTTCGACCGACGTCGGTCCAGTGCTGACCGACACGCTGCGCTTCCTGGCGGAGCTTCAGCGGCGGGGGCTGTTGGACGAAGTGCGCGCGCCGGCCGGTGCCGCGCCTCTGGAGGACACATGATGCGGGCGCTCGTGGCGGTGCTGGCGGGTGCGGTGGTGCTGTCGGCGTGCTCGGAAGGGGTGTCCCCCCTGCCACCGCCGGCCGTGACGCCGGGGCCGGGCCGCGGC
>NZ_JBKGHJ010000308.1:0-10554 GCF_046520365.1 Corallococcus sp. 4LFB | reverse complement strand
CCTCGTGCGCGCGCTGCTGCACCGCGTGGGGCCGCCGCCGCGCGGCTGGGAGCGCTATTCGCAGCCCGGCATGGCGGGCTCGCGTCGGTGGCGGACCGGGTGGAGGCCAACGCGCTCCTGGCGCTGAAGCCCGGCACCTGCTCACCGGCGCCGTTCTGGAGCCGGGCCCGCTGCTGGAGGTCCAGGGCGCGGTGGCGTTCCTGCCCCTGTTCCCGCCGCCGCTGTCGGGCGGCTCGACGCCGCCGGGACCGGTCAGCGACCTGCTGCTCACGCTAGCGAACCAGGTCTTCCACCCGGTGCTCGCGCCGGGGCGGTCCCTGCTGGGGCTGGTGCGCACGGGCGTGACGCCGCCAGTCGTATTCCCCAGCCATGCCCTGGGCCCTGGCGCCCTGGCCGCCCTGCGTCAAGGCGACGGAGCGGCGTTCCTCGCGCTGCGGCGCGACGCGCTCGTGAAGCACATCCGGGCGTTCATCCAGGCCCGGACGGGCGCGGACACGGAGGGAGATGCTTCGCTTCCGGAGGAATGAATCCCCCGGAATTCTCCGTTGCCCACCCCGGGGACCCGGGCGACAGTTCCACGGTCGTTGGTCGCCCCCCCGGCCCGCGGTCCCCCGCTCATGAGCGCGCCCCCTTCCGACACCGAACAGGCCCTGCGGGCCGAGGTCGAACGTCTGCGGCTCCGCCTGCGCGCCGCGGGGCTGGAGGACGGCGCCGGCACCCTCCCCGCCGCCGCGGTCCCGGAGACGACGACGCCCCCGGACCCGAGCGCCGACGAGCGGCTGCGCGTGAAGCGCGAACAGCTGCGGCTGGCGCAGGAGGCGGGCGGCATCGGCGTGTTCACGCTGGACATCCCCACCCACCTGCTGACGGTGACGCCGGAGTTCTGCCGGCTGTACGGCATACCGCCCACGGAGACCCTGCCCGCGACGGTCATCGAGGCGCTCGCGCTGGAGGAGGACCGGCACCGCGTGTCCAACGCGAGCACCCGCTCGGCGGGCCAGGTTCCCCCGTCGGTGGACTACCGCATCCGCCGGCCGGACACCGGGGAGGTGCGGTGGATCCACCGGCGCGCGTCGCTCGTGTACGACGCGGCCGGCAAGCCGGCGCGGCTCATCGGCATCACGCAGGACATCACCGAGCGTCAGCAGGCCGAGGAGGCGCTGCGCTCGGCGAACGAGCGCCTGCAGCTGGCGCTGAACACCGAGGTGATGATTGGCACCTGGGTGTGGGACGTGCCCGACAACCGCGTCGTCACGGACGAGCGCTTCGCGCACTCCTTCTCGCTGGACCCGCGGCAGGCGCGCGAGGGACTGCCCATTGAGCAATTCATGGCGTCCATGCACCCGGAGGACCGGCCCCGCGTGCAGGCGGCCATCGCGCGCACGCTCCAGGCAGGCGGTTCGTACCGCGCCGAGTACCGCGTGCGCCGCGCCGATGGCGTGTACTCGTGGGTGGAGGCCAGCGGCCACTGCGTCCTCTCCCCGGACGGCACGCCGCTGCGCTTTCCGGGCGTGCTGGTGGACATCGACGCGCGCAAGCGGGCGGAGCTGCGGCAGGCGGCGATGCTGGAGATGGCGGACCGGCTGCGCGAGGCCTCGTCCCCGGACACCGCCGCGCAGCTGGCCATGGAGGTGGTGGGGCGGCTGATGGGCGTGCCGCGCGCGGGCTACGGCACGGTGGACGCGACGCATGGGCTGGTGCTGATGCACCCGAACTGGGTGGCCTCGCCGGACGTGGGGCGCGTGGAGGGCGTGCACCGCTTCCACGACTACGGCGTGTTCCTGGACGACCTGCGCAAGGGCGAGGTGGTGGCCATCCCGGACGTGCGGGAGGACCCGCGCACGGCGCCCCACGCGGCCACGCTGGAGCAGGTGGGCATCCGGGCGCTGTTCAACATCCCGCTCCTGGAGCACGGCCGGTTCGTGGCGGTGCTGTTCCTGCACGACGCGCGGCCGCGCCCGTGGACGGAGGATGAAATCGAGCTGACGCGCAACGTGGCCGACCGCGTGTGGGCGACGGTGTCCCGGCTCAAGGCGCTGGCGGAGCTGAAGCAGGCCAACGAGACGCTGGAGCAGCGCGTGGCGCAGCGCACGCGAGAGCGGGACCGCGTGTGGAACGTGTCCCAGGACCTGCTGGTGGTGGAGAGCCTGGACGAGGGGAAGCTCCTCAGCGTCAACCCGGCCTGGACGCGGATGCTGGGGTGGACGGAGGAGGAGCTGCTGGGGCGCACGTCGCAGTGGCTGGAGCGCCCGGAGGACTCCGCGCGCTCGCGCGGCGAGGTGGCCCGCCTGGCGGGAGGAAACCCCA
This sequence comes from Corallococcus sp. 4LFB, assembly GCF_046520365.1. Taxonomy (NCBI): domain Bacteria; kingdom Pseudomonadati; phylum Myxococcota; class Myxococcia; order Myxococcales; family Myxococcaceae; genus Corallococcus; species Corallococcus sp. 4LFB. The sequence continues at coordinate 8,247 of NZ_JBKGHJ010000308.1, read as the reverse complement.
CGCTGAACTTCGAGAGCGCCTACCGGTGCAAGCACGGCGGCTACCGGCGCATCTCCTGGACGGCGGTGCCGGTGCCGGAGGACGGCGTGCTGTACGCCAGCGGGCGCGACGTCACCGAGCAGCGGCAGGCGGAGGACCAGCTCCGGCAGGCGCAGAAGATGGAGGCGGTGGGGAAGCTCACGGGCGGCGTGGCGCACGACTTCAACAACCTGCTCCAGGTGGTGGGCGGGAATCTCCAGTTGCTCCAGCGCGACGTGGCGGGCAACGAGCGGGGCCTGCAGCGGGTGCGCTCGGCGCTGGGCGCGGTGGAGCGTGGGGCGCGGCTGTCGGGGCAGTTGCTGGCGTTCTCGCGGCGGCAGCCGCTGGAGCCGCGCTCGCTGAGCCTGGGCCGGCTGGTGCAGGGCATGGACGACCTCTTGCGCCGCGCGCTGGGCGAGGACGTGGAGGTGGAGACGGTCATCAGCGGCGGGCTGTGGAACACGCTGGCGGATCCGCACCAGTTGGAGAACGTCATCCTCAACCTGGCCATCAACGCGCGCGACGCGATGCGGGGCAGCGGGAAGCTGACGCTGGAGCTGAGCAACGCGTCGCTGGACGACCACTACGCGCAGGCGCACCCGGACGTGCTGGCGGGGCCGTACGTGCTGCTGGCGGTGTCGGACACGGGCGGCGGCATGACGCCGGAGGTGCTGGAGCGCGCGTTCGAGCCCTTCTTCACGACGAAGCAGGAGGGCCGGGGCACGGGGCTGGGGCTGAGCATGGTGTACGGCTTCGTGAAGCAGTCCGGCGGGCACGTGCAGCTCTACAGCGAGCTGGGGCACGGCACGACGGTGAAGGTGTACCTGCCGCGCGCCTTCCAGCCGGAGGCGCCGGTGACGGAGGTGGTGACGGGGCCGGTGGAGGGCGGGCGGGAGACCATCCTCGCGGTGGAGGACGACGCGGACGTGCGCGCGACGGTGGTGGAGCTGCTGACGGAGCTGGGCTACCGGGTGCTGCGCGCGGTGGACGGGCAGAGCGCGCTGTCCATCCTCCAGAGCGGCGTGGCGGTGGACCTGCTCTTCACGGACGTGGTGATGCCGGGGCCGGTGCGCAGCCCGGAGCTGGCGCGGCGGGCGAAGGCGCTGCAGCCGGACATCGAGGTGCTCTTCACGTCCGGCTACACGGAGAACGCCATCGTGCACGGCGGCCGGTTGGACCCCGGCGTGAACCTCCTGTCCAAGCCGTACCGGCGCGAGGACCTGGCGCGCAAGGTGCGGGCGCTGCTGGACCCGCGGCAGCAGCGGCTGCTGACGCCGAAGCTCCAGTGGCCGGAGCGGGCCGTGGAGGCTCCGGCGGCGGCGCAGGAGGCCGCGCGGCGGATGCACGTGCTGCTGGTGGAGGACGACGAGGACATCCGCGCGTCCGCCAGCGAGCTCCTGGGCTTGCTGGGGCACGCGGTGATGCCGGTGGCGAGCGCGGAGGAGGCGCGGGTGGCGCTGGCGGCGGAGCCATTCGACGTGCTCTTCACGGACGTGACGTTGCCGGGCATGTCGGGCGTGGACCTGGCGCGCGAGGTGGCGCTGCGCAAGCCCGCCATGCGCATCATCATCGCGTCCGGCCACGGCCGCGCGGCGCTGGACGGGGATCCGCGGCAGTGGCTGGGCGTGGTGGTGCTGCCCAAGCCCTACGCGCTGCCGCAGCTACAGCAGGCCCTGGCCCAGGTGGCCGCGACGGACCGCTGAGGTTCAGCGGCGCTGACGCTCCAGGAAGGCCAGCAGGCCTTCCGTGTTGCGGCGCTCGTGGTCGTCCAGGGACGGCAGGTACTCGCGGACCTCCGCGAGCATGGCCTCCGCCGCGGGCAGGTCCGCGGGGGAGACCTTGTAGGCCCACTGCCAGTACTCCGCGGCCGTATAGGAATACATCATCGTCTCCAGGGGATGCCGCAGCAGCTCGCGCAACGCGCCCCGCACGACCCGGGGTGTCTGCCCCCAATGCGCCCCACAGAAGAAAGCGGTCTTGGCAATGTATCGCTGAAGAGAAGCTGCCGGCACCCGTCCCTCATGGCGCCGCTCGACCTGCTTGAGGCCCACACGGAACCGGGGCCAGTCCCTGGGCGCGAGGCCACTCACTTCCGATACCTCTTCACAGAAGGCACTCCAGGCCGGCTCCCGATAAGACGGATCCGGGAACGCCTTTTTCATTTTCGTGGACATGGCAGCGGCATCCCGTTCCAGGTGTAAACAGCGTCAGGCCAGAAACCGTTGGCCATGCAGTAGGATCGGCAAGAGTCACAACGACTCTCCCCATTCACGCGTCCGGGCTTGCTGTCTCCGCCCATATCCGTACAGCGAACGTATTCGTCGGTGCAGGACTTCCGGACACGTTCGGCTTCCTCCTTCCGCGTTTCCTCCCCCGCCCCAGGTGGAGGCAACGGGTTCGGCTTCCGGGGCCGGGGCGGCTTCATCGCCTCCACCGTCTCGCACGCCGCCGCCGAGCCGTTCTTGCACTGGCAATCCACCGTGCTGACGCAGCCCGGCCCGGGCCCGGGGCCCAGGGATTGGCGGAACTGTCGCGGGCTGCCTGCACAGCCCGCGAGTCCGCCACACATCACCAGCACGAGGCCTAATCGCATACCTGTTCGTTGGCGTGCGTGGTGGCCCGGGGGCTCCAGCCCTCGTTGCCGTCCTTCTCGAAGTAGAACTTCGCGCGGGTGCGCTGCCGCGTGCCCACTTCGTTCAGCGTGTTCGCGTCGTACAGGCGCCCGTTCACCATCGTGTAGCGCACCGTGCGGCTGTTGGAGATGTCCTCCAGCGGGTTCCTGTCCAGCACCACCAGGTCCGCCAGCTTCCCCACCTCCAGCGAGCCCAGGTCCTTGTCCATGCCCAGGTGCCGCGCGCCGTTCAGCGTGCCCGCGCGCAAGGCCTGCATCGGTGACATGCCGCCCTGCACGAACATCGCCAGCTCCCAGTGCGCCGCCAGGCCTTCACGCTGACCGTGCGCGCCCAGTTGCACGCTCACGCCCAGGTCGTTCAGCTCCCTGGCCACCCTCGCCACGTTCTGGTGGTTGAACTCCTCGTCCGGGATCATCACGCGGCGCCGAGAACGCCTGTCCACCACGCGCCGGGGCACGAACGACAACAGGCGCGGGTCCTCCCAGACGTTCGTCTTCTGGTACCAGTAGTTCTCCCCCATGAGGCCGCCGTAGGCCACGCCCAGCGTCGGCGTGTAGTCCACCTTCGTGCCCTTCCAGAGCTGGCGCACGTCGTCGTAGATGCGCGCCACCGGCAGCGAGTGCTCCAGCCCCGTGTGCCCGTCCACCACCATGGTCAGGTTGTGCTGGAGCAGCGATCCGCCCTCGGGCACCACCAGCATGTCCAGCTCGCGCGCCGCCTGGAGCACCTTCTGCCGCTGGTCGCGCCGGGGCTGGTTGTAGCTCTTCACGCTGAACGCCCCCAGCGCCTTCATCCGCCGCAGGTGCCGGCGCGCGTCGTCCAGCGTGTCGATCTCCACGTGCGCGTCCGCGCTCGCCGCGCCGTACAGGATGGTGCCCGTGGAGAAGATGCGCGGCGACGTCAGCATCCCCGCCTTGCCCAGCTCGCTCGCGGCGAAGATGGTCTCCGAGTGGTTCGACGGGTCGTGCAGCGTCGTCACCCCGAACGCCAGCGACGCCGCCTGCACCCAGCTCTGCTCCGGCATCAGCCCGTCCACGCCCATGGCCCCGTGCCAGTGCACGTCCACCAGGCCCGGCATCAGCGTCTTGCCCTTCACGTCGACAATCTTCGCGGACGCGGGCACGTCCACCTTCCCCACCGGGCCCAGCGCCACGATGCGGTTGCCCTTCACCACCACCACGCCCTGCTCCACCACCTGCTCGCCCTTCATCGTGACCAGCCGCCCGCCCACCAGCGCCAGCGTCCCCTCCGGCACGTCCGACTTCGCGGAGAACGCCACGTCCACCCCGTCCGCCTCCGGCGGCGGCAGCGTCTTCGGCGCCCCTTCCATGAACGTGAACGCGTCCTTCAGCGCCCGCGTGTAGAGCTTCGGTCCCAGCGCCCAGTGCAGCGACAGCCGCCCGCCCGGACTGGACCAGTGCAGGTATTCGCCCGCGTCACGGCTCAGCTGCGTCACCGGCATCGCCTTCGAGCCCGGCCCCACCCGCGCCTCCTTCGCGCCGCGCACGAAGGGCGTCACGTACGCGTTGAAGTCCTCGCGGAAGGCCACCCACCGGTCGTCCGGCGACACGCGCATCTCCAGCGCGCCCCCGCTGGTCAGGTGCGTGCGCGGCTCACCGCCGTCCAGCCCAATGCTCTTGAGCGTGCGCACGTCCTCCACGTCCTTGGACTCCACGTGCAGGAAGTACACGCGGTCCGACTTCGCGCCGAAGTGCGGCTGCTCCCCGTCCCGCGTCAGCTTGCGCGCCACGCGCCCGCCGGTGGACGGCACCACGAACAGCCCCGTCTCCCGGCTCCACGTGCCCGGCATCAGGTAGCCGTCGCCCGTCGTCCGGTACACCACCCACTTGCCGTCGGGGCTGAGCGCGGGCTCCACGTAGAAGCCCGGCTGCGCCGTCACCACGCGGCCCTCGCCGCCCGTCGCGGACACCACGCGCACCGCGCCCAGCGCGTCGTCGTCCCACGTCGTGTAGACGATGGAGCGCCCGTCCCGGGAGAACGACGGGTAGAACTCCAGGTGCTGGTTCTGCCGCGTCAGCCGGCGCGGCGTCCCCGACGGCAGCTCCTTCACGTAGAGCTTGCCCAGCGCCTGGTACACCAGCCTCTTGCCATCCGGTGACACCTGCACCCAGCGCAGCATCTTCACGTCGAAGCGGTCCGGCGCCACCGGCCGGGTGCCCTTCACCGCCGCGAACACCGTGCGCGTGCCCTTCACGTGGAAGGGAATGGGCGTCACCTGCTTCGTCGCCACGGCGATGCGGTGCAGCGTCCCGCCCGCCCAGAACACCAGGGACCTGTTGTCCGGCGTCCACGCCATCACCGGCGACACGCCGTGGATGGCCCACGTCTCCTGCATGTCCCGGTCGAGCCCGTCATACAGCGGCCGCTCCGCCCCGGACCTCACGTCCGCCACGTACAGCACGCTCTTGCCGCGCACGCGCCGCACGAACGCCAGCTGCTTGCCGTCCGGTGACGGCGTGGGCCGGATGGAACCACCGGGGCCGGTGACGAAGGGCTCCACCTCCTTCGTCTCCAGGTCCAGCCGCTGGATGGCGTAGAGCTCCTTGTTGGGGTCCTTGTCGTACTCGAAGGACTTCCCGGGCGTGACGTCCTGGCTGAAGTAGACATACCGGCCGTCGGGGGAGAACGCGGGCTCGCCCAGGTCCTTCTGGTCGTTGGCGCGCTCGGTGAGCTTCACGCCCTCGCCGCCCGCGCGGTGGAACATCCACACCTCACCCGCGCCCAGCGAGCGCCGGCCGGTGAAGTGCTTGCGCGCCACCAGGAACTGGCCGTCCGGGCTCCACGCGGGGCTGTTGAGCAGCCGGAACTTCTCCTGCGTCACCGCGCGGGGATTGCCGCCGTCGCGGTCCATCACCCAGACGTTGTCCCCGCCGCCCCGGTCGCTGGTGAACGCGATGGACTTCCCGTCCGGGCTGTAGCGCGGCTGCATGTCCCACGCCGCGCCGGACGTCAGCGCGCGCGCCTCGCCGCCCGCGATGGGCAGCGCGTAGATGTCCCCCAGCAGGTCGAAGAGGAGCTCGTCCCCGCGCGGGCTCACGTCCACGTTCATCCACGTGCCCTCGCGCACGTCGATGGGCACCTGCGTGCTGGCCACGCCCGGGGGCGCGTCCACCCTCCATTCATCCTTCTTCGCGTCCGGCGGCTCCTTCGCGGCGACGGGGGCCAGGGTGCCGCCGTCACCCTCGCTCGCCCGGGCGGCCTCGCGCGCGGTCTCCCTGGGCGCGGGCGGCGGAGGCGGTTCCTTCGGGGGCGCTTCGCCCTGCCCCTGGGGGGCGGGCGCGCTCGCGGGCTTGGGCAGGGGCTGTGCCGCCAGGAGCAGGCCCGGGACGAGCAGCGCGAAGCAGAGGGAGCAGAAGAGTCGGTTCACCGGAAGTGTCCTCGGGGAAGACGCGGGGCGCGGCATCCTGCCAGGATGCGCGGGTCCGCAGGTCGCCCGTGAACTCGCGGACAGGCAGGCGTGTTCCTGGGCGCGGCGTGCCGCACCGCGTTCCCCCGGCCCGGCCCGAATCTGCTACTGCATCCGCCCTATGTCGGACTTCAGTCTTCCCGCGGACCCGGCGGGGCGGCGTGAAAAGCTCGCCGTGCTGTTCACCGAGGCGGTGCCCCACAACCACGCGCTCGCGCTGCGGCTGGAGGAGGTGGGCGCCACGGACGCGACGGTGGTGATGCCGTACGCGGACGTGCTCGTCGGCAACCCGGAGACGGGCGTGGTGGCGGGCGGCGCGGTGACGACGCTCATCGACGCGGCGAGCGGCACGGCGGTGATGGCGGCGCTGGACGCGTTCGCGGCCATCGTCACGCTGGACCTGAGAATCGACTACCTGCGCCCCGCGCGTCCGGGCCTGCCGCTGACCGCCCGCGCCGAGTGCTACAAGGTCACCCGCCTGGTCGCCTTCGTGCGCGCGCTGGTGCACCAGGGCGACCCGGCGATGCCGGTGGCGTCGTCGCAGGGCACCTTCATGCGGGTGGAGGACTGATGAGCACGCCTTCCCTTCCCCTCGCGGACCTGGTGCGCCAGGTGCGCCAGTCGCGCGAGTACCCGCGCCTCACCGACGCCATCCCCTACACGCGCTTCATGGGCATTGGCGTGGAGAACCTGGCCGGCGAGATGCTCTGCCGCATGCGCTACGCGCCGCACCTCATCGGCAACAGCCTCCTGCCCGCGCTGCACGGCGGCACGCTGGGGGCGCTGCTGGAGTCGAGCGCCATCTTCGAATTGCTGCTCAAGACAGACACCGAGCGCGTGCCCAAGGTCATCTCCACCACCGTGGACTTCCTGCGCTCGGGCAAGGCGCAGGACACGTTCGCGCGCGCGTTCATCACGCGGCAGGGGCGGCGCGTGGCCAACGTGCGCGTGGAGGCCTGGCAGGACGACCGGACCCGGCCCATCGCCAGCTCGCACGCGCTGTTCCTGCTGTCGGAGCCGTGAGGCTCCGGAGCCGTGAGGAGTCCGGGGGACGCTAGCCGTCCACCACGATGCGGTACGTGCGGCGCTTGCCGCCGCTGCCCCACACGATGAGGGTGGTCTTCCCCGCCGCCAGCGCGGAGACCTCCACGCCGTCCTTTCCGGTCGTCTTCACGTCCGCGACGGACGGGTCACCCAGCGCCACGCGGCTCAGGCCCGGCACGGTCAGCACCTGCTTCGCGCCCTTCTTCAGGGTGAGCGTCTCGTCCGCGGCCGGCGCCTCCTCCTGCTCCGAGGTCCGGGCCGCGGGCTCCTTCGCCCACGCGGGCCCGGCGCCCAGCAGCAGGGTTCCCAACGTCAGGGCCACGAAGCGTGAAGCCATGGGTGCGACCTCCAGGTGTCTCCGGGGGTATCCGGAACCGCCCCAGTGTCCCATGCGTGCGCATCCGACGTCTCCGGAGATTTCAGGTATTGCCGCACTGTCTTTGTTACAGCTTGGTTCCCATTTCTACAGGGTTCCTGCCGCGTCCTGCGGTGGACAGCGTGCACGGGCGCACGGTGAGCTGCCTTTGAGTCCGCCGGGTGGAAGACAGGGATTGCGGTCCGGGGTCGCGGTGGGGGCGCGGCAGTGAACGCGAGCGCGCGTCACGGGAGCGCGGCACGTCGCCTGCTAGCTCTGGGGAGCGACAACCGACGCGGAGACCCCCATGAGCGAGCGCGAGTCGATGAAGCTGCGGGAGTTGAAGGAAGCCGCACATGCGCTGTACCAGCGGGGGAGGTATGCGCAGTGCGTGGAAACGTACGCGCAGCTCGCAAGGCGGCTGCCGCGAGACGCGAATGTGCGCATCCGGCTGGCGGAGGCCTGCCGCCGCGCGGGCCAGCGGGAGCAGGCCATCGCCGCGTACCGTGAAGCCGCGCAGGTGCTGTTGTCACTGGGTTGCGAATCCCGCGCGAGGGGTGCGCTGAAGGCCGCGCTGGAGCTGGATCCACGGGACCCGACGCTGCAGCTGGAGGTGGTGCGGCTGGGCCAGGGCGCGATGACGCCGACGGAGCTGGAGGACGAGCAGCTCTACCGCTTCGACCGGCTGCCGCCGCCGACGCCGCCTCCCGGGCGGATGCGCAGCGCGCCGCCGCCTCCGCCGCCGTCCTTCGTGCTCAACGCCGCGCAGG
>NZ_JBKGHJ010000307.1:0-10586 GCF_046520365.1 Corallococcus sp. 4LFB | reverse complement strand
GGCTCTGGGCGCGCAACCCGGCCCGGCGCGGCGCGTTCGCGGCGGAGCTGCGCGCGTCGCTGGGCGAAGCGGTGCACGTCGTCGCCTGCGCCTCGCTGGACGAGGCCCTCCGGGGCGCGGACGTGATTGGCACCGCGACGTCGTCGAAGACACCGCTGGGGAGCTTCGAGGGCCTCTCCCCCAGCGTGCACATCAACTGCATGGGCGGTCACACCGTGGAGGCGCGGGAGGTGCCGCTCGAACTGCTGCGCACGTCGACGGTCATCGTCGAGGACCTGGCCACCGCGCTCGCGGAGGCCGGGCCAGTCCATGCCAGCGCCATCACCCTGGGGCAGCTCGTGCGGAGGGACAGCGGTCCCCTGCGCGCGGGCCGCACCGTCTTCAGCTCCACGGGCCATGCCTTCCTCGACGTCCTCACGGTCGCGCACGTGTTGCGCGAGCTCGAGGGACGGCACCGGCCCGCGACGAGCTGAGCCATTGAACCTGGAGGAGCACATGATGAAGGAATTGCCCCGAATCGATTTGACGTCCGCGACGCCAGGGTCCGAAGCGGAGCGCCGGGCGGCGTTCGAGATCGACCGGGCCTGCAAGCAGGTGGGCTTCTTCACCTTGAGCGGCCACGGCATCCCGCCGGCCGTATTCGAGGACGCCTATTCCCTGTCGCGGGCGTTCTTCCGCCAGCCCCTGGAGGCGAAGAACCGCTGCCGGTTGCAGTCCGGCTTCACCATGGCCGCGGACGACTACACGCCCTACGGCTACAGCGGCATGCTGGAGGAGAACGCCTTCGCGTACATGGGCCGCAAGGGGCTGCCCAGCGACTACGTGGAGAAGTTCAGCGTGGGCCGGCTCATCGAGGACGACGCCGCGAGCCTGCCGTTCAGCTCGGACGCGGAGGGCCAGCGGCTGCGCGCGGCGCTCAAGGCGTACTTCCACGAGTGCGAGGCGCTGACGGCCCGGCTCACGGAGCTGTTCAGCATCGCGCTGGACCTGCCCCGGGACTTCTTCGCGAAGAAGACCTCCGCCTCCACCGACTCGCTCCGCTCCCTGCTCTATCCCCAGCTCAGCGCGGAGCTGATCAACGACCAGGGCATGGGCGAGCACACGGACGGGACGCTGCTGACGGTGCTGGCCCAGACGGGGCCTGGCATCCAGGTGAAGGAGCGCGGGGGCGCGTGGATCACCCCCACGCTGGAGCGGCGCGACCACCTCATCGTCAACATCGGCGACCTGATGGCCCGCTGGTCCAACGACGAGTACGTCTCCACCCCGCACCGGGTCGTCCTGTCCGGCGGCGAGCGCCAGTCCCTGGCGTTCTTCAAGCTCGCCAACGACGACGCGCTCATCGAGTGCTTCCCCAAGTTCTGCAAGGACACGCCCGCGAAGTACGAGCCCGTCGTCTACAAGGCCTTCTCCCTCCAGAAGATGAACGCGCTGTTCGGTGTCGGCGGCGACGCTGGACGCTCCTAGAGGCCCGCCCATGATCGGTGAATTCAACGAAGCGTTCCTCGCCGCCCTGGAAGAGGGGTGGACCCCCGCGCGGGACGCCACGGCGCAGGCGAGCACGATTGCCGCGATCCACGACCTGGACTCGCCCATGTACGAGAAGAGTCAGTTCGCGCACCCGCTCCTCTTCAGCCAGACGGAGTTCGTGGAGCTGAGCCAGGCGTGCCGCGCCCTGCTCTCCGCGCAGCTGAAGCTCATCGGCCACCTCATCGACGCGCGCTCGCGGGAGGGCCTGCTGGACCTGCTGAGGATGCCCCGGCACCTCGCGCGCTTCATCCACTGGGACAACCTGCGCCACGGCGACGCGACGATTGGCCGCATGGACATCGTGCCCACGCGGCAGGGGTACTTCTTCTGCGAGTTCAACATCTTCCCCGGCGTGGGCGGCGGCGAGGCCTACGAGGGCTCCCGCGCGGCCACCGCGGCGCTGGGCTTTCCCCAGGCGGGGTTGATGGACAGCCCGCTGCGGGACCTCGCCGTGCTGTACGCGGAGGAGTGCCGGAAGCGGGAGCTGCGGCGGGTGGTGATCCTCGACTCCCGGGGGCACTCGGGCCTGGGGTATCCGCGCCAGGAGTACCTGAAGCGATATCTCGAAGAGCTGAACCCGGGCGTGCAGGTCCACATCCTCGACGAGGTGAGCTACCCGGAGGCGTGGCTGAAGCGGGAGGAGGCCGAGCGAACGCTCATCCACCGCATGTTCACCTACGAGGAGGTCACGGACGGCTTCGCGTTCCTGGAGAAGGTCTGGGCGAGCGGCGCGGTGCTCACCCACGGCTTCGAACCGGAACTGCGCATGAGCAAGCGGTTCCTCGCGCTGCTGTGCGAGCCGGGCCACCAGTCTCTGTTCAGCGACGAGGAGGTGGCCGCCATCCGGAAGTACCTGCCCCCCGCCTTCTCGCTGTCGGAGGAGAACCTGGCGGGCGCGCTGCGCGACAAGAGCCGGCTCGTGTTCAAGATCGACGACAGCAGCTCCTACGGCGGCAGCGGCGTGCTGATGGGGACGGACTGGTCCTCGGAAGAGCTGGAGCGGAAGCTGCGCGAGCCGGGCGTCGAACGGTGGATCTGCCAGCGCGTCGTGGAAGCAGAGACCGTCCGGCTGCGTGCGGGGGGGGACCCGGCCCCGGAGGAGTACCGGCTGGTGCTGGGCTTCTACTCCTACGGCGGCAGGACCAACGGCTTCCTGGTGCGCGGCAGCCGCACTTCCAAGGTGGTGAACATCACCAGTGGAGGCAAGCTGGGGTGGGCGTTCGTCGTTTCCGAGGAAGGACGCCAGGCCTTCATCCGTCACGCGCGCGGCGGCGCGGAAGACGTCACTTCAAGGAGCGCATGAACCATGGCTGCGAACCTCATCCTTCTGGGCGCACGGCAGTTCATCACGGAGCGGGCGTGGCAACTGGGCCTGCGGCCGCTGATCATCCAGCAGCCGGGGCTGTCCGATGACGTCGTGAACCGGCAGTCCGACCGGGTCCTGCTCATGAACTACGACGACCCGGCGCTCATCCCCATGCTGAAGGCCGCGCACGCCGTCACCCCGTTCGTGAGCGCCGTCACCGTCGCGGAGGAGGCGCTCACCGCCTGCGCGCGCATCAACGAGGCGCTGGGGCTGCGGGGAACGCCCCTGGCCCTGGTGGAGAAGACGCGCGACAAGCCGGCCATGCGGCGGGTGCTCGACTCCGGCGGGTTCTCCCCCGTGCAGTGGGCCGCGGTGAAGACGCACGAGGACGCCATCGCGTTCGCCGGGCGACAGGGCTATCCGTTCATCCTCAAGCCCGTGGACGGCGTGGGCAGCATCGACGTGCGGCTGGTCCGCTCCGCCTCGGACCTGGACGGCGTGCTCAACGGCCGCGCGTCGTGGATCGCCGAGGAGTACCTGGACGGCCCCGAGTACTCCGTGGAGTGTTTCTCCTTCGCGGGGCGCCACGTCATCCTGGGCATCAACGAGGAGACGAAGAGCACGGACCCCAGCGCGAGCGCGTTCCTGGAGATCGCGCATCAGGTCCCTGCGCCGATGCCCCCGGAGCGGGACCGCGAGGTGCGGGACTTCATCCGGAGCTTCCTGGACGTGCTCGGCATCCAGGACGGGCCTTCGCACACGGAGCTGAAGTACACGTCGCGCGGCCCGCGCATCGTGGAGACGCACACGCGGCTGGGCGGCGACCGCCTGTGGGACCTGGTCCGGCTGACCACCGGGCATGACCTGCTGGACATGACGCTCCAGTGGGCCATGGGGACGCTGAAGCCCCTGGAGGCGGATCCGGTGCCCCGGGGCGGCGCGGCCATCCAGTTCTTCACGCCGCCGCCCGGCAAGCTCAAGCGGCTCAACGGCGCGCACGCGCTGCGGCGCATTCCGGGAGTCGTGGAGATCTCGCTCCAGGTCGAGCTGGGCACCACCGTCCGGCAGGCCCTGAAGTCAGAGGACCGCGCGGGCTTCGTGATTGCCTACGCGGACACCGTGCAGCAGGCGCAGGCCGTGTGCAGGGAGGTCAGCCAGCGGCTCGTGTTGGAGACCGCTTGAGGTGATGCGTTCCGCGGCGCGGCGGATGTGAAATCCGCCGCGTCGGTTGGGGCGCTCAGCGCTTGCGCGCGTTACGCGACTCCAGGGACAGGCAAGACCGACGGGCGAGGGAGCTTCACGTTGTGCTGCGCGAGCTTCTCAACGGCGCTTTCGAACGAATCGCAGTATTCGCCCCCGAGAAGGCCCAGCTCATCGCGAACCTGCGGGATGTCAAAGTCCCTGTGATTGCGGCTGACAAACAACTTGGGCCGCATCCGGTCTCGCTTCCGCGCATCCGCGACAACAGCCGCATAGATGATGGCGTCAGACGACGAAAGGTCATAGTCGCGCCGGTAGTTCAATGCCTGCTCGAACATGTCGGCTGTCAATTCAATCCGGCCCGCGGTTCGCAAGGACCGCATGACCACCGAGTCGAGTGCGTCTGATTCCGCCGTCTCCAGGCCCAGAAGCACCGTTGGCGCCGTCTCGATAGGCTGAATCGTGGCCTTGTGCTGTCTGGAACGACGAAGCTGCCGGAACTGCTCCTCCAACAGGTTTCCGAGCTTCTTTCGTTCCCGGCCACGGTGGGCCATCGTCCCGAAAGGTTCACTGAGCGAGAACGCCGGAATCATCAACTCGAACAGCCGCTGCTCTGCCCCGGAAAGAATCGACTCCGCCGCGTTGGCTCCTTCTTGTCCCAAGGCAAGCTCAAGGATGAAGTTCGATTCAACATAGACAATCAAGCAGGTGCCCCGAACGGATCCAGCGCGACTTCGTGCATGACCTGGGCGCCGCGAATCGCATCAAGGAAGCCGAGCTTCTTCAGCTTCATTTCGGTTCCCGATCTCGAAGGAACCTTCTTCAGGGCCAGTTCGGTCAACCACTGGACCAACAGCAACTCCAATTGCGTTCCGTGAAGCCGGATCCCCGGTCCTGCCGGCAAATACCGCTCAACGACCTTGCTCATCGGAAACTCGGCATCCGGAAGCGCATCAGCGCGGCTGGTGGCCGTGCCCTTCCAGAGAAATCCACGCTCCTGGGTGAGCAGCAGGAAATAGGGAACAGTCGCGGGAAGCCCATGCGCAAGCATCCGGCGACGCAGTTCCATGGCGAGCATGGGCGTCAACTTCATGGAGCCCTTGGCTTCAACCACGGCAATGACTTTTCCGCTCGGGTTTCGGAGCACGATGTCCGCATTCATGTCCATAACCTCCAGCAAGGCTCGCCCAGTCAATCAGTCATGACACCACAGCCGACGTCATCCCGGGGACGCCCCGGGATACCAGAAGGCGTTCACCCCGGGAACAGATGGGCCTGGGAGGGCTGTGCCCTGCCAGGCCTCAGCGCTTGCGCGCGAGCACCTGCCGCACTTCCACCAGGCACGCTTCCGTCACGGCCTCCACGGACAGCTCACCGTCGATGTGCACGATGCGCTCGTGGTTCTCTCGCAGCTCGATGGCCTTGAGGTACTGGATCGCGATGCGGCGCTGGGCCTCGTCCGCCTCGAACAGCTCCGCGGGGCCTCCTCGCACGGCCCGGCGCGTCGCCGCGACCTTGGGGTCCACGCCCACGAACAACGTCAGGTCCGGCGACACGGCGTGCGAGTTCACCTCGTCCACCCACTCCATGGGCAGGCTCGCCCCCTGGTACGCCAGCGAGGACAGCACGTAGCGGTCGCACAGCACCACCTTGCCCTGCTCCAGCGCCGGCAGGATCCGCGCGTGCAGGTGGTCCGTCCGGTCCGCCGCGAACAGCAGCGCCAGCGTCTCCTGCGCCAGCGGTCCCCGGCCGTGCGGCAGCCCCAGGCGGCCCGTCAGCGCCTGGCGCAGCATCGTGCCTACCGGGCCATCCGAGGGCTCGCGCGTCGTCCACGACGTCGTGCCCTTCCGCCCTCAGCAGGGACGCCAGCCGCTCCGTCTGCGTGGTGGTGCCCGCGCCGTCCAGGCCCTCCAGCACGATGAACCGCCCCGGAAGGGCGACCTTCCTCGCGGCGCTCACCTGGGCAGGAGTGCGGCAGGGTTGTCCAGGTGCAGCTCGCGGCGCAGCGCCAGCAGCGCCTCATAGCGCTGCAGCTCGTCCACCAGCACCTTGCGGCCCTGGCGGTAGCTGCGGAAGCCGTACACCAGCAGCCCCAGCGCCAGGAGGCTGGCGCCCCAGGCCAGCACCGGCGTGCGCAGGGAGTCGTAGAACAGCTTCCCCGCCGCCCCCGCAATCAGCATGAAGGCGATGACGGAAACACCCGCGTGGGTGAAGTGCGTGGTGCTCTGCCGGGTCGCCAGGCTGTCCTGCAGCTGGTTGAACCTGGCCCGCTTGTCCTGGATGTCTGCGCTCACGGAACCGGGCATCCTACATCAGAGGCCCCAGCCCGTCGAGTCGCCGGCCGGGCCGCGATACCTACATGGACGCCAGGGCACCGGTTTCCCTCATCCCAGCCATTGAACGGGCGCACGCTCGCTTCCCGGGCATGGCTTGCCACCCCACCCCCCTCGCGTTACATGCCGCCCACCATGCCTCTCCACGCCGTCAGCAGGATGAGCCCCTCCGCCATGAGCCCAGACTCCGAGTTGAACACCATCGAGGAGGCCATCCGCGACATCCAGGCCGGCAAGTGCGTCATCGTCGCCGACGACGAGGACCGCGAGAACGAAGGCGACCTCATCATGGCCGCCGAGCTGGCCACCCCGGAGCAGCTGGCCTTCATGGTCCGCCACACCAGCGGCATCATCTGCCAGCCCATGCTCGCGGAGCGGCTGGACGCGCTGCGCCTGCCGCAGATGGTGTCGGAGAACACCGAGTCCCACCGCACCGCCTTCACCGTCTCCGTGGACTTCCGCCACGGCACCACCACCGGCGTCTCCGCCAGCGACCGCATGAAGACCATCCGCGCGCTCGCGGACCCGAACACCACCGCGGACGACTTCCTGCGCCCCGGCCACATCTTCCCGCTGCGCTACCGCGAGGGCGGCGTGCTGCGCCGCGCGGGCCACACCGAGGCCGCCGTGGACCTGGCGCGCCTCGCGGGCCTGCAGCCCTCCGGCATCCTCTGCGAGCTGGTGAAGGACGACGGCACCATGCAGCGCATGCCGGACCTGAAGCAGTTCGCGCGCGAGCACAACCTCAAGCTCATCACCATCGCGGACCTCATCCAGTACCGCAGCCGCAAGGACCGGCTGGTGCGTCGCGAGCCCGGCCAGAGCGTCGTGCGCACCCGCCACGGCGAGTTCACCGCCCTCACCTACACGTGGACGCCCGACGGCGCGAAGTCCCTGGTCCTGGTGAAGGGCGACCCCGCGAAGGCCCAGCCCGCCCCGCTGGTGCGCCTGCACGGCGCCTGCGCCCTGGGTGACGTGTTCGGGTCACCGGATTGCAAGTGCAACCTGCTGCTGGACCGCGCGCTGGAGAACGTGGCGCGCGAGGGCAACGGCGTCATCGTCTACCTGCCCGGCATGCACGGCAACGACTTCGGCATCCACCACAAGCGCGCGGGCGACGGCAGCAACGCGTCCGTCAGCCTCGCGGCCAACGAGTCGCGCGACGTGGGCATGGGCTGCCAGATCCTCACCGACCTGGGCGTGAGCGCCATGCGCGTGATGTCCAACACGGACATGACCTACCGGGGCCTTTCCGGCTTCGGGCTCACCATCGAGTCGCGCCTGCCGCTCGAGGTGGAGTAGCGAAACCCGGGAGGTTCGCCGGACGCCCGGTGTCAGAGCGGAGTGGCAGGGTTCGTGGCCACTCCAGTTCGACCCGGACATGCGAACCTCCCTCCCCCAGCCACCGCGCGGCCGTGACAGCGGGCCGCCGCCCTTCTCCCGGTTCGTGCTGCTGTGGCTGGGGCAGACGGTGTCGGGCATGGGCTCGCACCTGAACGGCTTCGGCCTGAGCGTGTGGATGTATGAGCACACGCGGTCCACGTCGCTCTACTCGCTCATCGCCCTGGCCGCCTTCGCGCCGGGCGTGCTGGTGGCACCGCTGCTGGGCGGCGTGGTGGACCGGCACGACCTGCGCAAGGTGATGATGCTGGGGCACGCGGGCGGGGCCGTCTGCACGGTGCTCATCGCGCTGCTGCTCTGGCTGGACAGACTGAGCGTGGGCGCCCTCCTCGCGCTCGTCGCGGCCGGCGCCGCGTTCAACAGCGTCCAGCGGCCTGCCTTCACCAAGGCCACGACGCTGCTGGTGGGCCCGGAGCAGCTTCCGCGCGCCAATGGGCTCATGCAGCTGGGCCTGGCGCTGGGCTACATCGTCGCGCCGCTGCTGTCCGGCGTCCTGCTGCCCCTCATCGGCGTCACCGGCCTGCTGGTCATCGACGTCCTCGCGGCGGCCCTCTCGCTGGCGGTGCTCCAGGCCCTGCGCATGCCCGCGGCAGCACCGGAGGAGGCCGCGCCGGTGAAGGCGTCCCTGGGCGGCCGCGCGCTCCAGGATGCCGGAGTGGGCTGGCGCTACATCCGCGAGCGGCCGGGCCTCCTGGGGCTCCAGGTCCTCCTCACGCTGATGAGCTTCAACCTGGGCATCCTCCAGGTGCTCGTCACGCCCCTGGTCCTGTCCTTCACCGACGTGCGCACGCTGGGCGCGGTGATGACCGCGGGCGGGGTGGGCATGCTCGCCGGAAGCCTGCTGCTGCTCGCCTGGGGCGGGGCGCGCGGCGTCTGGACCGTGCTGGGGTTCGTGCTGCTCCAGGGCCTGTTCATGGGGCTGGGCGCGTCACGTGCGTCCGCGTGGGGCGTGGGCGCGGGCGCGTTCGGCGTCCTGTTCACCGTCCCCGTCATCATGAGCAGCAACCAGACCCTCTGGCAGCGCAAGGTCCCCACCGGGTTGCAGGGCCGCGTCTTCGCCGTGCATGCCGCGCTGTCCGGCGGCGCCATTCCCGCCGCCTACCTGCTCTCCGGACCGCTCGCGGATCACGTCTTCGAGCCGATGATGGCCGTGGGCGGGCCCCTGGCCTCCACGCTGGGCCCCTGGGTGGGGGGCACGGGGCCGGGCCGGGGCATCGCCCTGTTCTTCCTGCTGCTCGGCGCCGCCACCGTGTTGCTCGTGGTGACGTGCACGCTGCTCCCGAGCGTCCGCCGCGTCGAGCAGGCCCTGCCCGACGCGCCGCCGGAGCCGCTCCCCGGCCTCACGTCCTGACGGTGCCCGCCCTCAGCCCAGGTCCTTCAGGGCGGCGCGCACGGCGGACAGGTCCGCGGGCAGCTCCACCGGCGGGTTCGCGTGCGCGGCCTTCACGTCCGTCAGCGTCTGCCGGTGGTAGCCCACCTTGAAGTCCGCGAACTTCAGCCCGTGCGCGGTGGCCACCACCGCGACGCTGGCGCCCTTCGCCATCACGCCCGACGCGGCCAGCTTCTCCACCGCCGCCAGCGCGACGCCCGTCTGCGGGCAGGTGAAGGTGCCCTCGCGGTCCGCCCGGGCCGCCGCGTTGGCCAGCTCCGACTCCGACGCCTCCTCCACCACGCCGTCGAACGCGCGCAGCATCCGCACCGCGCGGCGGAACGACACCGGGTTGCCAATCTGGATGGCGGACGCGAGCGTCGCTCCCGCCTGCATGGGCACCAGGTCCTGGAAGCCGCCCCGGAAGGCTCGCGCCAGGGGGTTGGCCCGCTGCGCCTGCGCCACCGCGATGCGCGGCCGGCGGGAGATGAGCCCCAGGTTGAACAGCAGGTCCAGGCCCCGGCCCAGCGCGCTCGCGTTGCCCAGGTTGCCGCCCGGGATGACGATCCAATCCGGCGGCTCCCAGCCCAGGTCCTGGCACAGCTCGACGGCGATCATCTTCTGGCCCTCGATGCGCAGCGAGTTCATCGAGTTCGCCAGGTACAGCCCCGTGTCCGCCGTCACCGCCTGCACCAGCTTCATGCAGCCGTCGAAGTCCGTGTCCAGCGACAGCACGCGCGCCCCGTTGGCGATGGGCTGCACGAGCTGCGCGAGCGACACCTTGTCCTTCGGCAGGAACACCACCGCCGGGATGCCCGCCGCCGCGGCGTACGCGGACAGCGCCGCGGACGTGTCGCCCGTGGACGCGCACGCCACCGCGCGGATGGGCGTGCCGCGCGAGCGCAGGTGCTTCACCGCGGACACCAGGACCGTCATCCCCCAGTCCTTGAAGCTGCCCGTCGGGGAGACGCCGCACTCCTTCAACATCAGCGAGCCCAGCCCCAGCTCCGCCGCCATGCGGGGCAGCGGCTTGAGCGGCACGCGCCCCTCGCCCAGCGAGACGATGTCCTCCACCGGCAGCTCGGGCAGCGCCCACTCGCGCTTGCCCCAGACGCCGGAGCCGTCCGGCAGCCGGGACGTGGCGAAGCGGGACTCGAAGCGGCGCTTCCACTCCGCGGCGGGCACGGCGCGCAGGGCGGCCTCGTCGTGGGCCACCTCCAGCAGGCCTTCGCAGCGCGGGCAGCGGTAGACGACCTCCCACAGCGACGCGGTGAAGCCGCAGCCCTCGCTGCACGCGTAGCCCGCCTTCAGCGCCGGAGCCGTCACGCCTCCACCTTCGTGCCGCACGCCACGCACGCGCGGCCCGGCCAGGCCGGCACGTGGCAGGAGGGACAGGGCACGCGCTCGCCCTCGTCCGCGCCCTTGCGCTTCGCGGTCGCCTGCGCCG
>NZ_JBKGHJ010000306.1:0-10610 GCF_046520365.1 Corallococcus sp. 4LFB | reverse complement strand
CGCCGGCTGGTGGTGGCCGGCGTGGAGGCCCCGTCGCTGTTGCAGCTGCCCCCGGCTCCCCGCGTGGACGCCGGACGCGGAGCCGGGCAGCGCGCCGCCCAACGTGCTGTCCGGTTCGGACGCCACGCCGTCGCGCGTGCTGGAGAGCATGGCGGACGCCACGGAGATTGAAATCCACGCGCACGGCATCACCGACCCCAGCATCTCCGGCGCGTCGCTGGTGGTGCTGTCCCCGGAGGTGAACGGCCGCTACGCGCTCACCGCGGACGTAGTGCGCGAGCAGCGGCTCAAGGGCGAGCCCACCGTGTTCCTGGCCGCGTGCAGCGCGGGCCGCACCACGGCGCTGCAGAGCACGGAGCCCTTCAGCCTGCCGGCGGCCTTCATCGACTCGGGCGCCCGCGCGGTGCTGGCCTCCACGGTGGACATCCCGGACGCGGCGGGCCGCTTCTTCGACGGCGTGCGCCGGCGCATCCACGCGGGCTCGCCCGCGTCCGTCGCGCTGCGCGACGAACGCCAGGCGTGGCTCGCGCGCGACGGCCGGGCCGGGTGGACACGCTCGGTGCTGCTGGTGGAGAAGGCGGACTGAAGCGCTTGTTACGGGGGGGCATCCAGGTGCGTGTTTCCGCCGGGGACGACGAAGTGGTGGAAGGTGACGCTGGCGCTCACGTCCAGCGCCTTCACCCAGTGCCACCAGCCCACGGGCAGGAACACCATGTCCCCGGGCTCCAGCACCGTCTCCAGCACCGTGGCCTCCGCGAACAGCGGGTGCGCCACCAGGTCCGGCGCGCCCGCGTCCACGTGGCTGAAGGTGCCCCGGTGCGGGTACACCCGGTGGCGCTCGTAGGACGGCACCAGCTTCACGTGCTTCCGGCCCATCACCTGCCCCAGCAGGATGTTCATGTTGTCGTGGTGCAGTGGGGTGACGGTGCCCGCGGGCCCCAGGAGCAGCGTCATCTGATCCGCCAGCAGCGACGGGTCGATGATGCCTTCGGGCGCGCGCAGGTCCTCGCGCAGCGGGGACAGCCCCTCGCGGCCCCAGTTGTCGTTGCGCGGAACCATGTAGTAGTCGTTCGTCCGCCGGCCGGACTCCACCATCGCCAGGAAGTCCGCGAAGGGCATCCGCGAGCGGTGCCGGTCCTGCTGGGCCGCGTGCTCCGGGTTGGCGTCGCGCCCCGTCATCACCTCCACCTCCACCCGCCCGAAGTGTTCGCGGAAGTACGGCACCGACCACTTCTTCAGCGCGGGCCAGTCCTTCATCGCCCCCTTGAGCACCACCGGCCGGTGGCCGAAGTAGTAGCGGCGGAAGAACTCCTCCGGGGCGAGCCCTCGCGCACCTCCAGCTCGCGGCCCCCGTCCTGGGCCCGGAGCGCGCTGTAGGTCTCCATCAGCGACTCCAGCCACCCGAAGTGCCGCGCCACCTGGCGGCACGCCTGGAAGTAGGGGTGCTGCCCCGCCGCGGCGATCTCCGCGCGCGCGACCTCCAGGGACACGCCCGCTCCCACCAGCACCTGCTCCACCTCCTCCACACCCACCCCCAGGGCCAGGTTCTCCGCCAGCCACTGGCGCCACTCCGGACGGAGCAGGGACTTGTCCTCGTTCATTCGGAACTCCTTGAAATCCTTGAAGGATTGGCCGGGGGCCCCTCCTGCCAGTGCGGCCGGGCGTGGTATGGACAGCCCCGTCCGTCTTTTTCCACCCATCCCATGCTTACGCAGGACTTCCGTCGTACCAGGAGAAGCCGCCCATGACCCCCGGAGACCTGTCCGCTCCCCGCTCTGGCACCTTCGAGCCGGACCACAGCGCCCCACACGTG
This sequence comes from Corallococcus sp. 4LFB, assembly GCF_046520365.1. NCBI lineage: Bacteria > Pseudomonadati > Myxococcota > Myxococcia > Myxococcales > Myxococcaceae > Corallococcus > Corallococcus sp. 4LFB. The sequence goes on along the minus strand of NZ_JBKGHJ010000306.1, from coordinate 8,797 downwards.
AAGGGCTCATACGTGAACTGCGACAACCGGGCGCCGCGCCGCCGCCGGCCGCTGCCGCCGCCGTCGGTGCCTCCCTTGCTGGAGGGGGCGGCGGCCGCTCGCTGAGCCGCCTGGCCCGGCAGGCGTGTCTGCCCTTCCGGGCATTTTTCTCTCAAGAAACGAACCGCTTGGCGTCTTTAGTCAGGAAAGCCCACCAGTCACTTCGGGGCCTTGTGTCATGGCCAACCTCTTCAACCGGGAACGACGCCACTTCGAGGCGTTCATCCAGCGACACCGGCCCAGCCTGCTGGCGGTGGCGCGGCGGTTGTGCGCCCGCGGCATCCTGGACCCGGAAGACCTGGTCCAGGAGGCCTTCGAGCGGGCGTTGCCGGAGTACGGCCACCTGAAGGACCGGACGGAAGCGGCGTGCGCGGCGTGGCTGTGCACGACGATGACCAACCGGTTCCTGGACCACTGCCGCCGGCAGCGCACGGAGAGCCGGGGGCTGCCGCACCTGGCGCTGGTGCAGGACCTGCCGGTGACGGGGGACGGGGACCGGGAGAACTGGGAGCTGGTGGGCAACGACGCGTTCCAGGCGGCCATCGAGCAGCTCAAGCCGCACCTGCGGGACGCGTACAAGCTTCACGCCGAGGGTCGCCGCTACCAGGCGATCGCCGAACATTTCAACGTTCCCGTGGGAACCGTGGGCAGCTGGCTGACGCTGGCGCGCCGGGACCTGAGGGAACTGCTGCTTCCGAGCGTCGCGGTGGCCCGGGAGCGGGGAGTCCAGTCATGAACGCGCATTGCACCCGGCTGCACCTCTTCATGGACGGCGAGCTATCCGAGTCCGACGCCGAAGCGTTCCGCAACCATCTGCCACGCTGCGCCGCCTGCGAGGGCGGCCTGCGCGACCTGCTCCAGTTGGAGCTGCTGGCGGCGCGCGCCCTGAGCACGGGCGTGGTGGAGCCGCCGGCCGCGAAGCCGGAGGGCAACGTGGTGTCGCTGGGCGCGTGGGTGCGCCGCAACGCGCGCGTGGTGGCGCCGCTGGCCATGGCCGCCAGCCTCTGCGCCATCTTCGTGCCGCGCATGATGCCCGCCGCGGAGGTGCCGGCGGTCGTCTTCCTGGACAACCAGCCCACCCGCGAGCTGGAGGCCCGTCTGTCGGATCCGCGCGCGGACAAGCACCGGCCCTACAGCCCCATGCGCGGTGGCGCGGACGGCCTGGAGGCCGGGAAGGTCACGCTGCCCCTGCGTCCGCTGGCGCGGATGGAGGAGCGCAAGGACTTCCGCGGCATCGTCGCGGCCTACGTGCTGCACGGCCAGTGGCAGCAGGCGCAGGCGGTGCTGGCGCGCGAGCCCGCGTCGCTGGCGCGAGACATCGACCTGTCGGTGGTGGCGCTGCAGGACGGCCGCTACCAGGACGCGCTGACGCTGCTGGAGCCGGTGGTGCGCGCGGACTCGCGCAACCCCCAGGCGCAGTGGAACCGCGGCCTCGCGCTGCGCGCCCTGGGCCAGAAGGAAGCCGCCGCGGCCGCCTTCGAGCAGGTGGCCGGGCTGGGTGAGCCCGGCTGGAGCGACGAGGCGCGCGGCCTGGCGAAGGGCCTGCGCGAAGAAGCCGCCCGCTGAAGAAGCACCCGGGACTCCCCGCGCGTTCCGAGCGTCCACCACCGGGCGCTCCGCGCGGGGGCTCCGCCTCACCGCTCGGGATGACGTGACAGGCTGCTGGGGTTGTCGGAACACTCCAGGAGCCTCCCATGCCCGAGTCCCCGTCCCGCGCTTCCGCCGACTACGCGTCCACCCGCCGTGACTTCCGGTGGGAGCGGCCGGAGCACTTCAACTTCGCCACGGACGTCATCGACCGGCACGCGGCCGAGCGGCCCCAGGCCCCCGCGCTCCAGTGGTCCGACGAGTCCGGGCGCTCGCAGCGCTTCAGCTTCCAGGAGCTGAAGGAGCGCTCGCTGCACGCGGCGCGCTTCCTCACCGGGCTGGGCCTGAAGCGCGGCGACCGGGTCTTCATCCTGATGCCGCGCGTGCCGGAGTGGTGGTTCCTGGTGCTGGGCTGCATCCGCGCGGGCATCGTCTTCATGCCCGGCACGCCCATGCTCACCGCGAAGGACATCCGCTACCGGCTGGACGTGTCCGGCGCGAAGGCGGTCCTCACCGACGGCAGCTGCCTGGACCGCTTCGAGGGCGTGCTGGGCCAGGCCCCCGGCGTGACGACGTGGGTGTCCACCGGCGACGCGCCTGCTCCGTGGACGCGCTACGTGTCCGAGGCCCTGGCGGAAGGTCAGGCCCCGGCGTTCCCGCTGACGAAGGCGGATGATCCGCTGCTCATCTACTTCACGTCCGGCACCACGGGCATGCCGAAGATGGTGCTGCACACCCAGGCCAGCTACGGGCAGGGGCACCTCATCACCGGCCGCTACTGGCTGGACTTGAAGCCGGATGACCGGCACCTGACGCTCAGCGACACCGGCTGGGCGAAGTGCGCGTGGGGCAAGCTCTTCGGCCCGTGGAGCGTGGGCGCGTGCAACGTCGTCCACGACTTCCGCGGCCGCTTCGACCCCGCGGCCTTCCTGAAGGTGCTGGAGCGGGAGAAGGTCACCACCTTCTGCGCGCCGCCCACCGCGTGGCGCGCGCTGGTGCTCCAGGATTTGAAGGCGGTGGACCTGTCCTCGCTGCGCCATTCCCTGAGCGCGGGCGAGCCGCTCAACCCGGAGGTCATCCAGACGTGGAAGGAGGCCACCGGGCTGCACATCCGCGAGGGCTACGGCCAGACGGAGACGGTGGTCATCGTGGGCATGTTCCCCGGGATGGAGCCGCGCGTGGGCTCCATGGGCAAGCCGTCCCCGGGCTTCACCGTGGGCGTCATCGACGAGCACGGCCATGAAGTCGCGGACGGACACGAGGGCGACATCGCCGTGCGCGTGAAGCCGGAGCGGCCGGTGGGCCTGTTCGCGGGCTACCTCAACGACGACGCGGCCAACGCCGCCAGCAGCCGGGGGGACTGGTACGTCACCGGGGACCGCGCGGTGCGCGACGCGGACGGCTACCTGTGGTTCGTGGGGCGCTCCGACGACGTCATCAAGACGTCCGGCTACCGCGTGGGCCCCTTCGAGGTGGAGTCCGCGCTGATTGAGCACCCGGCGGTGGCCGAGTCCGCCGTCATCGGCGTGCCGGACGACAAGCTGGGCCAGCGCATCAAGGCGTACGTGCTGCTCACGCCGGGCCATACGCCGTCCCCGGAGCTCGCGCGGGAGCTGCAGGACTTCGTGAAGAAGACCACGGCGCCCTACAAATACCCGCGTGAGCTCGAGTTCGTCACGGAGCTGCCCAAGACGGTGAGCGGGAAGATCCGCCGCGCCGAGCTGCGCGCCACCCAGAAGAAGTAGGGGCGGCGCGCAGGCGGGCAGGGGACTACTTCAGCCAGTCCGAGTGCACGAAGCCGGCGTCGGGCTTGTCCCGGCGCTGGTACGTGTGCGCGCCGAACGCGTCGCGCTGGGCCTGGGTGAGGTTCTGCGGCAGCTCCGGGCTGCGGTAGCTGTCCATGTACGCCAGGCTGCCGCTGAACACCGGCACGGGGATGCCCGCGCTCGTCGCCGCGCCCACGAGCTTGCGCCACGCAGGGGCCAGCTTGTTCAGCACCGGCGCGAACGCCTCCGACACCATCAGGTTGGGCAGCGTGGGCTGCTGCTGGAAGGACTCGCGCAGCGGGGTGAGCAGCTTCGCGCGGATGATGCAGCCGCCCCGCCAGATGCGCGCCATCTCCGCCAGCGACACGCCCCACTTGTACTCGTCCGACGCGGCCTGGATGAGCCGCATGCCCTGCGCGTACGTCACCACGCGCGCCGCGTAGAGCGCGTCGTGCGCCCACTGCGCCAGCTCCTTCTGCTCATCCGAGGAGAGGGAGAGGGCGGGGCCGTGGAGCTTCTTGCCCGCGGCCACGCGTTCATCCTTGCGCGAGGACAGGTTGCGCGCGTCCAGCGCCGCCGCGATGGAGGGCACCGGCACGCCCAGGTCCAGCGCCACCTGCACCGTCCACTTGCCCGTGCCCTTCTGGCCGGCCTTGTCCAGCACCAGGTCCACCAGCGGCTTGCCCGTCTCCGGGTCGCGCTTTCGCAGCACCTTGATGGTGGTCTCCAGGAGGAACGACTCGGCGATGCCCTCGTTCCACTTGGAGAACAGGTCGGCGAGCACCGCGGTGTCCAGGCCCAGGCCGCGGTGGAGCACGTCGTACGTCTCCGCCAGCAGCTGCATGTCCGCGTACTCGATGCCGTTGTGCACCATCTTCACGAAGTGGCCCGCGCCCTCCGGGCCCACGTGGGTGACGCACAGGCCCTCTTCGCTGCGCGCGGCGATGGCCTCCAGCACCGGCTGCACCAGCGCGTACGCGTCCTTGGGGCCTCCGGGCATGATGGACGGGCCGTGGCGCGCGCCCTCCTCACCGCCGGACACGCCGATGCCCAGGAAGTGGAAGCCCTTCTCCTTGCACAGCGCCTCCCGGCGGCGCGTGTCCAGGTACCAGGAGTTGCCCGCGTCCATGATGACGTCACCGGGCGACAGGAGCGGGAACAGCCGCCCCATCATCTCGTCCACGGGCGCGCCCGCGGTGATCATCAGGAGGATGCGGCGCGGGCGCTCCAGGCCGGCGACGAACTGCTCCAGCTCCGGGTAGCCCATCAGGCCCTGCTTCGGGTTCTCCTGCTGGACCTGCTGGAGCTTCTCCGGGTGGCGGTCCCATACCGCGACGCGGAAGCCGTGGTCCGCGATGTTGAGGGCCAGGCTGGCGCCCATGACGCCCATGCCCGCCACGCCGAACTGCGCCGGCTTCGTCTGTGTGCTCATCGTTCCCTCCAGAGGGCCCGCCTCACCCGTGGGCGGCGGGGTCCAGCATCCACTGCGTGTTCGTCACGTGCGCCGCGGGCAGGGACATGTCGCCCGCGAGCACCCGCCGCATGGCGTCCCGCTTGCCCTCGCCCGCCACCAGCCCCAGCACCGCCCCCGCGCCCTGGAGCACGGGGAACGTCAGCGTCATCCGCCACGGCGGCGGCTTGGCGCTCTGCTCCACCGCCAGCACCCGCCGCGTGCGCTCCTGGAGCGCCGGATGGCCGGGCATGAGGCTCGCGGTGTGGCCGTCCTCGCCCACGCCGATGAGCACCACGTCCAGCTTCGCGGGCAGGACCTTCTCGTAGTCGCGCGCGGCGGCGTCGCGGTCCGTGCGCTCGCCCTGCATGCGGAACACCTGCGCGTCCGGCAGCTTCAGCGGCGCGAGCAGCGACTCCTTCACCAGCAGGTAGTTGCTGTCCTGGTGGTCCGGCGGCACGAAGCGCTCGTCCACGAAGTACACGTCCACGCGCTCCCAGGGGAGCTTGTGGTCCGCGAGCATCCGGTACGCGGGCTTGGGCGTGTTGCCGCCCGACAGGGCCAGGCTCACGCGGGCCTTCGTCGCGAGCGCCTTCTCCAGCTCGCGCGCCAGCCAGTCCGCGGCCTCGCGGGTGAGTTGCTCGGAAGGGACGACGAGGGGCTGGCTCATAGCGCGGACCACCGCCGGCCGTTCTTCGCGGGCAGGGCGTCCGCGGCTTCGGGGCCCTTGCTGCCCTTGGCGTAGGTGTGGACCGTGCCGCCGGCATCCGTCTCCAGCGCCTGCAGGATGGGCGTGATGTAGCCCCAGGCCTGCTCCACGCTGTCCTGGCGCGCGAAGAGGGTGGCGTTGCCGCGCATGCAGTCCAGCAGCAGCCGCTCGTAGGCCTCCGGCACGGGCTTCTTGAAGCTCTCCGCGTAGTCCATGTCCATGGTGACGCCGCCGATGTTGACGTCCTCGCCGGGAATCTTGGACTCGAAGGACAGCGCGATGCCTTCGTGCGGCTGGATGCGCAGCGTGAGCACGTTGGGCTGCAGCCGCTGGCAGGACGCGCCCCCGCCGCTGAACAGGCCGATGGGCACCGACTTGAAGTGGATGGACACCTCCGTCAGGCGCTTCTTCAGGTTCTTGCCCGCGCGCAGGTAGAAGGGCACGCCCTGCCAGCGCCACGAGTCGATGTTCATCTTGATGGCCACGTAGGTGGGCGTGCGCGAGCCCTTCTTCACGCCCTTCTCGTCCTGGTAGCCCTCGTACTGGCCCACCACCACGTGCTGGGGCACGTCGCCGCCCTCCACGGGGCGCAGCGCGCGGAAGACCTTGTTCTTCTCGTCGCGGATGTCCTCCGCGGCGAAGGACACCGGCGGCTCCATGGCGCACAGGGCCAGCACCTGGAGCAGGTGGTTCTGCACCATGTCCCGGATGACGCCCGTCTCGTCGTAGAAGCCGCCGCGGCCCTCCACGCCAATGGCCTCGGCCGCGGTGATCTCCACGTGGTCGATGTGCTGGCGGTTCCAGAGCGGCTCGAAGATGGCGTTGGCGAAGCGGAACACCAGGATGTTCTGCACCGTCTCCTTGCCCAGGTAGTGGTCGATGCGGAAGATCTGCTTCTCATCCAGGACCGAGCCCAGCTCCTTGTTGAGCTTCTTCGCGCTCTCCAGGTCGTGGCCGAAGGGCTTCTCGATGATGAGCCGGTGCCAGGGCTTCTGGCCGGGCTGAACCTCGCGCTTGAGCAGGTCCGCGTCCGCGAGGCTCTTGATGATCTGCGGGAACGTGGAGGCCGGCGTGGCCATGTAATAGAGCTGGTTGCCTTCCGTCTTGTGGCGCTTCGCGATGTCCTGGAGCTTCTGGCCCAGGCGCTGGAAGGCCTCCGGGTCGTCGTAGCCACCGCAGGCGGTCTCGATGGTGTCCGCGAAGCGCTTCCAGGCGGCCTCGTCCAGGGGCTGCGTGCGGGAGAACTTCTGGAGGCCCTCCTTCACGTGCTCGCGGAAGGACGCGTCCTCCAGCTTGGAGCGGCTGAAGGCGACGATGGCGAAGTGCTCCGGGAGCAGGCCGGAGCGGGCGAGCTCGAAGAGGGCCGGGAATAGTTTGCGCTCGGCCAGGTCGCCCGTGGCGCCGAAGAGGACCAGGGTGCAGGGGTCCGGGCGGCCCGCGCTGAACACCGGTTCGCCTTCACGGGGATGGGTTTCGATGTGCACTCCCTGCGCGTCCATGCGGTGTCTCCCTCCGTGTGACCGACCGGGCACCTTAAGGCGCTAATCTGGCGGCCCTGCAAGCGCATTGCAGGAGAATGATGCGGGCCCGACGTCTTGCCTGCCCCAGGACTCCGGCGCCACGAGGGCTGCCCTTCGCCGCGCCGGGGAGCACGCGGGCGGGCGGGCGTGGGTGGGGTGGCGGGAACATGGTACTCCTGGAGGCCATGACGACTCCTCCCGTGGCGCTCATCACCGGGGGCTCGCGCGGCGTGGGCCGCGCGGTCTCCCTGCGGCTGGCCCGTGCAGGTTACGACATCGTCTCCACGTACCGGCGGGACGCGGAGGCCGCGGCGTCGCTGGCGAAGGAGGTGGAGGCGCTGGGCCGCCGCTGCCGCACGGTCATCGCGGATCAGCTGGAGCCGGCGACCCTGCACGGCGTCTTCGACGTCATCCAGCAGGAGTTCGGAGCGCTGGACGTGTTCGTCGCGAACGCGGCGTCCACGGTGTTCACGCCGCTGATGCAGACGAAGCTGCACCAGATGGACAAGACCTTCAACGTCACGGTGAAGAGCTTCCTCCTGGGCGCGCAGCGCTCGGTGCCGCTGATGGAGGGGCGCAAGGGGCGCATCGTGGCGGTGTCCGGCATGGACTCGCGCATGCCGCTGCCGTTCCATGGCCTCCTGGGCGCGATGAAGGGCGCCATGGAGATCATGGTGAAGTACCTGGCCGCGGAGCTGACCGGCACGGGCATCCGCGTCAACGCGGTCAACCCGGGCTACATCGATACGGACTCCAGCCGCTTCTACATGGGCGACGCGTGGGACGCGCTGGAGGCGAAGGTGCAGGAGCAGGTGCCCGCGGGGCACGTGGCCCACGTGGATGAGATTGCCCGCCCCATCGAGTGGCTGTGTTCGGAGGGCTCCGCGTACGTGAACGGCCAGACGCTGGTCGTGGACGGCGGCCTGGAGGTCAACTACGCGATGAACTTCGCGGCGAACATGACGCCTCCGGCCTCGCGCTGAACGGGGTTCCTCTCACGCATGCGCTACGTCGTCTCGCTGTGGTTCTTCGCGCTGTTCCTGGTCACCGCGCCCATCCTCTTCACGCTGGGCGCGGTGCTGTTCGTGGTGGCGTACCCGCTGGATCCCGACCGCCAGTGGCTGCACGTGCTGGTGTGCCGGTGGTGCTACGGGCTGTGGCTGCACGCCTCGCCCGGCTGGCGCGTGCGGGTGGAGGGGCGGGAGCTGTTGCCCAAGGGGCCGTGCGTCTACGTCGTCAACCACCAGTCGTTCGCGGACATCCTCGCGGTGATGGGGTTGTTCACGCCGTACAAGTTCGTGGCGAAGGCGTCGCTGTTCCGCACGCCGCTGGTGGGTTGGATGATGACGCTGCTGGGCTACGTGCCCATCGTGCGCGGCAGCTCCAAATCCATGGAGCAGCTGATGGGGCCGTGCCGCCGGTGGCTCCGCAAGGGCATCCCGGTGCTCATCTTCCCGGAGGGGACGTACTCGCCGGGGGAGCTGCTGCCGTTCAAGCGCGGCGCGTTCCAGCTGGCGCTGGAGGAGCACGTGCCGGTGGTGCCGGTGCTGGTGCGCGGCACGCGGGAGCTGGTGGATGGGGACGGGCCGTGGATGAGCCCGCGCGCCACCGTCACGGTGCAGGTGATGCCGGCGCTGCCGCCGGAGACGTTCGGGCCGGACTCCGCGGCGCTGGCCACGCACGTGCGCGAGCGGTTCGTGGAGGCGCTCGCGCGGGTGGGGTGAGG
>NZ_JBKGHJ010000305.1:0-10621 GCF_046520365.1 Corallococcus sp. 4LFB | reverse complement strand
GAGGACGTCCACCGCATGGCCCCGGGCCACGGCCGCGCGGGCCAGGGCCGCGGCGAGCGTCAGGTGGCCCAGCCCGCCGCCGAGCGCGTAGAGCCGCCAGTGCTGACGTCGCGCGGCCACGCTCAGCTACCGCCCAGGTCCTCCTCGAAGGAGGCGTCGTCCTCGCGCCGCACGCTCTCGCCGTCGGCCTCGGTGAAGTCGTTGGTGTCGCGGGAGGAGGACGACGACCCGGAGCTGCGCCACGCGTCCCGGCCGTAGTAGCCGTAGTCCTCGTAGTAGTAGCTGGGGTCGTCCTCGTCGGTGGTGTCGGAGCGGTCGCGGTCCTCGTCGCCGTTGTCGGCGGCGCGCGCGCACGTCACGCAGACCGTCTCCGCGCCGTCGAGCATGCGCAGGTGCAGCGCGCAGATGGGCTTCTGGCAGCGCATGCACTGCGTGGACGCCCCGCGCTCACAGGGGTGGGAGAAGAGGAAGCCGGAGGTCTCCAGGCACTGCTCGGCGGACGGGAAGGAAGGGGACATGGCTTTGAAGGCTCAGGGCGACGCGGCGCCCGCGGGAGACTGGAGGCGGAAGAGCAGGGCCATGCGCACGGGCAGGTCCAGCGAGGAGAAGCCCAGGCACGCGGCGGCTTCCGGGGACACCGGCTGCTTGGTGGCGAGCACCGTCTTGCCGGACGGGTCGCGCAGGGACAGCTTGCCGTCGCGCACCTTCACGCGGACCTCCTCCGCGCCGGACGCGCCCTTCACGGACGCGCCGCCGCCGTCGGCGGCCACGGTGTAGAGCACCGCGCCCTGGGCGTCCGTGAGCTTCCACCCCGCGCCCTCGCGCGTCAGCGTGTAGCGCACGGCCGAGCGCGCGGCGTCCTTCACCTGGAACGCGTCCGGCCCGCCCGTGACGTAGGCCAGCACCGCGTCGTCCGGGCCGGACACCTTGAGCTCGCCGCCCTTCCACTTGTAGCGGGCAAGCTCCTGGTCCTCGCCGTCGACGAGCTTCGCGCCGTCGTCCTTGGGCTTGAGCGAGAAGCGCTCGCGGTCGTCGCCGTCCTTGAACTTGAGCTTGACGCCGGCCGCCTTCGGCTCGGCGGCGGAAGCGGCGGCGGTGGCGGGTATCGCCTGCGTGTGCGGAGCGCCGGAGGCGGGGGCACCGCCCTGCGAACAGGCCGAAGCCCCGAGCACACCGAGGCCCACGAGGAACAGGACACGAAGCTTCACGACGTGGACCTCACGTTCCCGGGCCGGGCCCGGGAGCTGGAGTGGTTGAGCACCTGGTAGAGGCTCAAGAGCATCATCGTCGCGGCGCGCCCCGCGTCCTGGGCCGCGGGAGGGGCCCGCCCCTGGGGCGCCTTGCCGGCCGCGGGAGCGGGCTTCGTCGTCAGGACGCTCCACTCCTGATCCAGCACGACGCGCATCGACAGGCGGTCCTCCGCCACGTCCAGCCGCGACAGCGCGACGCCCGGGGGGAGCCGCGCGGCCTGCTTCGCGTCCGCGCGCAGGCCCGCCAGTCCGGGGAAGCGCTCCGGCTTCACGCGCAGCCCCACCTGGAGCAGCGTCTTGCCCTTGCGCTTGGTCTTGAGCTTCGTCTTGCCGCTGCTGCTGCGGCCGTAGCGCTTGCGCTTCTGCAGGTGCTCCACGACGGACACGTGCAGGTGCGTGCCGTCCGCGAAGCGGCCGTGCAATGACAGCCACGCGTCGGTGAAGTCCTCGCAGTCCCACCGGCCCCGCTTGGCCTTGCCCACGCACTTGCGCGCTTCATCGCGCGGCGCCAGGTCCAGCTTCACGTCCACGGGCGCGTTCACGTCCAGGTCCACCTGGAAGCGCCGCAGCAGCGTGGCCAGCAAGCCGTAGCGCCGGTTGTCCAGGTCCGTGCGGCCCGCGCGCGCCCGGAGGATGAAGAGCACGATGCCTGCCACGAAGCTCGCCATGCCCAGGAGCAGCGGCATGCCCGCGAGCGCGTCCTGCTGCTCGAACGAGAGCTGCCCCACCAGGAGGGACAGCAGGGCGCAGCCCAGGATGCTGAACGCCAGCAGGCTCCAGGCGGCGATCCACAGCGTGCGCCGCTTGCGCTCCGCCTGGGCGTCCAGGCCCCCCAGCGTCTTCAGGTCCGCCAGCACCTCCGTCACCGGGGCGCGGGTTTCGTAGACGTACGTCTTCTGGAACGCGGAGGGGTCGAGCGCCACGATGGAGAGCCTTGGTCAGCGGTCAGCGGAAGAAGCCGCACGGGAGCGTAGGAGTCGCCCCCGGGCAGGTCAAACCGCCCCGCGCCGTCCGTGCGCCGCCTGCTGCTTCGCCCGCCGCCGGGCATGGCCCAGCACCTGGTAGAGGCTCAGGAGCATCATGGTCGCGGTGCGGGAGGCGTCGTCCTTCTCCAGCGCCTGCCTCCAGGAGGCGGGCGCGTCCGGAGCTCCCGCGACCTTCTCCGGCCGCGCCACCCATTCCTCGGACAGCCGGGCGCGCAGCGACAGCCGGTCCACGGCGACGCGCACCCGCTCCAGCGCCACGCTCGGGGGCAGGCGCGTGGCGTGGGTGACGCGGGCCTTGAGCCGCTCCAGGCCGGGGTAGCGCTCCGGCTTCACGCGCACGGACACCTCCAGTTGGGCGAAGCCCTTGCGCTTGGTCTTGGTGCGCGACTTGCCGCTGGCGCTCGTCTTGGTGCGCTCGCGCTTCTGGAGCCGCTCCACCATGTGGATCCGCAGGAAGGTGCCGTCCGCCAGCCGGCCCTCCAGCGTGAACCACGGGTCGACGAAGAAGTCCGTGTTCCACCAGCCCACCAGGTCCTGCTTCACGCGCTTCTCGTGCACGTCCGTCGGGCGCAGGTCCAGCTTGAGGCGCACCGGCGCGTCCGGGGCCAGGTCCACCTGGAGGCGCTGGAGCAGCACCTGGGCCAGCCCGTAGCGGCGGTTGTCCAGGTCGCGCTGCTTGAGCAGGAGCCGCCAGAAGAACAGGCAGAGGCCCACGGCGAGCAGCACCCCACCCACCGCGCCCGTAACCCCCAGGAGCTGGACGCCCGCCTCCGTGAACTCCTCCTCGCGATCCTCCACGCCCGCCCACACGCCATAGGTCAGCAGGGCCATCACCCCGCCGGTAATCACGGTGAGCCACCCGCCCCACGCCAGCGCGCTCCGCTGCGCTTCCGCGCGGGCGTCCAGTCCGGCCAGGACCTCCAGGTCCTCCAGCAGCGCCGGCACCGGTGCCCGGGATTGATAGAGGAAGACCTGGTGGAAGCGCTGGATGTTGACCGACACGGCGGTGGAGCGTAGGGGCCCGCGCGAACGACGGTCAATGCGACCCTCCACCAAAGGCGAACCGCCGGCCGTGCAGGCAGGCCGGGCGCCGGGCGGGGCCGGCTCCTGGGTAGGATGGTGCGGCCCCAACGGCAGCGGGCGCGAGGTGGACCGTGGACGAAGTGAGCCGGAGAGCGGCGCTGAAACTCATCGCGGCGGCGGGCATCAGTACCACCGTGGGATGCTCACGCGGTTCGGGAAAGGCAGAGGAGTCGAAGATGGGTCAGCAGCAGGCGCAGCAACCGGAAGCCGTGGTCCGCGTGGAGCCGCTCGGGCCGTCCCCCAGCCCGTGGCGGACGCCGGATCCGTTCCTCTTCTGCGTGCACCACGACGACCGCTATCCCCAGGGCAACGAGCAGCTGGGACCGAAGGCGTCGCTCGCGGGCCGCGACATCGGCCAGGACTTCGCGGGGCGGGACGGCTGGAACATGTACCACGGCACCGTCGTGCCGGGCTTCCCGCAGCACCCGCACCGGGGCTTCGAGACGGTGACCATCGTGCGCAACGGGCTGCTGGACCACTCGGACTCGCTGGGCGCGGCGGCGCGCTTCGGCGGGGGCGACGTGCAGTGGCTCACCGCGGGCGGCGGCATCAACCACTCGGAGATGTTCCCGCTGCTCAAGCAGGACCAGGGCAACCACATCGAGCTGTTTCAAATCTGGCTCAACCTGCCGCGCGCCAACAAGATGGTGCAGGCGCACTTCTCCATGTTGTGGGACCACGTCATCCCGCGCCACGAGGCGAAGGACGACGCGGGCCGGACCACGAGCATCACCGTGGTGGCGGGCAACCTGCGCGACGTGAAGGCGCCGCCCCCGCCGCCGAAGTCCTGGGCCGCGAACCCGGACGCGGACGTGGCCATCTGGACGCTGAAGATGGAGCCGGGCGCGCGCTGGACGCTGCCCGCGGCGTCGCGCGGCACGAACCGGATGCTCTACTTCTTCCTGGGCTCCGGGATGAAGGTGGGCGGCAGGGCCGTGCCGGCGCGCAACGCCATCGAGCTGCGCGCGGACGTGGACGTGGTGCTGGAGAACGGCCCGGAGACGGCGGAGCTGCTGCTGCTCCAGGGCAAGCCCATCGGCGAGCCGGTCGTGCAGTACGGCCCGTTCGTGATGAACTCGCGGCAGGAGATCCAGCAGGCCTTCGCGGACTACCAGCGCACGGGCTTCGGCGGCTGGCCCTGGCCCAGCCACGACCCGGTGCACGCGCGGGAGGAGGGCCGCTTCGCGCGGCACGCGGACGGCCACGTCGAGCGGCCGGCCTGATGAGGGCCTGCCCGGGCAGCCCGTCCCTTCTCCTGCTCAGTGCGTGAGCTGCTCCCCGACGGTGGAGGCAATCGTCTGAAGCCCTTCGCGGGAGCGGCCCAGGGGCTTGCGGGGCAGCGTGCGCAGCCCGGTGAGTCCGGTGCCCAGCGAGCCGGCCACCAAGCCGGCGCCAACCCAGAGCGCGCCCTTGACGGGCCGCTTCGGGAGCGCGAGGGCCGCCGCGATGATGAGGGCGCTCACCCCCGTCATCCCCATCCAGGCGCTCGCGCCCAGCAGCAGTGAGCTCTTCGCGGTGTTCTTCGCGTCCTCCTGGAGGTCCTCCCGGGCGAGCGCCGCCTCCGTCTTGAGGATGCGCTTGCCCTGCGTGAGGATCGTCGACATCAGGGACGGGCGCTGCTGCGCCTGTCCGGCCTGCTGCTTCTGTTCGTCCATGGCACGCTCCGGTGGGTTGAGGGGTTCGGGAAAAAGCTAGGCCCGCCCCTCCGGAAACGAGCGGCAGGGGGGCTGGGCAGCGACGCCTCCTCCCGAGGCCACTGCTCCAGCCGCTGCGAAAGCGGGCCCAGGAGCAGGCGCGGCCCGGTTTGCCGCCGGGCCGCCGTCGCGGTAGCACCGGGCCGTGGGCACCTCTGGAATCGTCTACGCGTCCTTCGACCGCTTCCCCGCGCCCAAGGGCGCCGCCGTGCACATCCGCGCCTTCGTGGAGGCCCTGGGCGCCGCGTTCGGCACGGTGGACCTCGTGGCCATTGGCGACGCGCCGGGCGCTCCCCCGCCTGCCCTGGGTCCCCACGTCGCCTACCACCCGCTGGGGGCACGCGGGAAAGACCTGGTCGCCCAGGCGCTGACGTTCCGCTCGCACCTGGGCGCGTGGTGGCGGGGCCGGCCGCGCGCGAAGGTCGTCCACGTCCGCTCCATCTTCGAGGGCTACCCCATCGCCCGGCGCAAGGCGGCCCTCACCGACGCCCTCGTCTACGAGGTCAACGGCCTGCCCTCCATCGAGCTCAAGTACCACCACCCCGACGTCGCCGATGACGCGGAGCTGATGCGCAAGCTGCTCGCGCAGGAGGAGGCCTGCCTCCACGCCGCGGACCTCCTCGTCACCCCCAGCGCCGTCACCGCTGAACACCTGGTGTCACGCGGCGCGGATCCGAAGCGCCTGCGCGTCATCCCCAACGGCGTGGACCTGGACGTGTTCCGCTACGCACCTCCACGCCCCCCGGAGGCCGGGCGCCCCCTGCGCATGCTCTACAGCGGGACCATGACCGCGTGGCAGGGCGTGCACCACGCCATCGAGGCCTGCCGCCTCCTGCGCCGCGACCTGCCGGTGACGCTCACCCTCGTGGGCCCCCTGCGCAAGCACGCGCGCCGCGCCCTGCTGGACCGCTGCGGCGACCTCGTGCTCCAGGGCGCGGTGGAAATCCTCGAACCCCTGCCCCAGGAAGAACTCGCCCGGCTGCACCACGCCTGCGACGTCGTGCTCGTGCCGCTGCCCGTGAACGACCGCAACTGCGTGCAGGGCTGCTGCCCGCTGAAGCTCCTGGAGGCCATGGCCACCGGCACGCCCGTCATCGTCAGCGACCTGCCGTGGTGCGCGCGCTCGCGGAAGCCACCGAGGCCTTCCGCATCCGCCCCGGCTCGCCCAAGGCCATCGCGGAGGCCGTGAAGGACCTCCTCGCGAACCCCGCCCTCGGCGCCGCGCTGAGCGCCACGCCCGCGCCCGCGTGGAGCGCGACTTCCCGTGGGGCCGCGCGCAGGAAGCGCTCGTGAACGCCTACGCGGACGACCTGGGGATCGCGCGCGCCAGCACCCGCGACAACACCGCGGCCTCCGCGTCCGCCTGAAAGCCCGCCTCGATGCGAGCGCGCGCCGCCGTCCCCAGCGCCGCGCGCTTCGCCTCGGGCATCCCCAAGACATCCAGGCACGCCTGCCCCAGGTGGTTGAGCAGCGCCTTCTCCACGATGAAGCCATTCACCCCGGCCTCCACCGCCTCCGGGATGCCGCCCGCGTCGCTGGCGATGACCGGCCGCGCGCACGCCATCGCCTCCAGCAGCGCGTTGGGCATGCCCTCCCACAGCGACGGCTGCAGATACACATCACACAGCCGCAGGTGCTCCGCGATGAGCTCCGGAGACTCCAGCGCGCCGGAGATGATGATCCGCGCGGCATCCTCCGGGTGCTCCGCGCGGTAGGCCACCAGGTGCTCCGCGTCCCGGGCGCGCACCTCGCCAATCACCAGCAGGCACGCGGGCCGCACACGCCGCACCTCGGTGAGCGCGGACAGGAGGAACGGCAGCCCCTTCTTGTGGCGCAGCTCCCCGGAGAAGCCGAGCACCGCCTCGCCCGGCTGGATGCCCAACCGCTCGCGCAGGGCCGCATCCGCCGGTCCCGGTGAGAACAGCGCCGTGTCCACCGCGTTGGGGATGACCTCCACGCCCGGGTCGCGCCCCAGCAGCATCGCCATCTTCCGGCCCAGGTCCGCGGACGCGGCGGTGAGCACGTCCGCCCGCTGGAGGGTCCAGAGCAGGCGGGCGAAGTCCCCCGGCGGGAACATCAACTGATCCACGTCGTTGCCCCGCGCGCTGATGACGGACTGGAGCCCCGCGCTCCGCGCGAACACCACCGCGAGGAAGCCCGGCGGGTACAGGTAGTGCCCCCACACCAGGTCGTACTTGCGCCGCGCGTGCAGGTGGCCGAGCACATCGAGCGTGTGCTGCATGGACAGGTCCGCGCTGCCGAACAACCCCAGCCGGTGCAGCGTCACGCCCTTGGCGAACGGCGACACGTCCCCCGCGTCCTGCACCGTCTCCAGCGCCCCGGGCTGCGCCGTGCGCGTCCACGCGACCACGTCCACGCGTGCGCCCAGCCGCACGAGCGAGCCCGCGGTGCGCGCGCCGCTGCGGGCGAGCCCTCCGATGTCGGGGGGAAAGCGCTCGGCGAGGAGGAGGACGCGGGGACCGGAGGCCATGCCCTGAATCTAACCGGCCTCGCGCACTGGCAGGCGGGGAACCGCGAGGGATGAAAGGCGGAAGGCGTCCCGTTGCAACGGCCAATCCATGACGCAACCCCCTACCGAATCCCTCTCCCCGGACGCCTCCCCTTCCACCACGGGTGCCAGGGGCCTCCTCGCCTCCCTGTGGCTGGCGGTGAAGGGCTCCACCGAGGACCTGGCCACCGGGCCCGTGGATCGCGCCTTCCTGCTGCTCTCCGTGCCCATGGTGCTGGAGATGGTGATGGAGTCCATCTTCGCCCTGGTGGACGTGCTCTTCGTGTCGCGCCTGGGCGCGGACGCCATCGCCACCGTGGGCCTCACGGAGTCCGTGCTCACGCTCTTCCAGACCGTGCCGCTGGGGCTGTCCATCGGCGCCACCGCGCTCATCGCCCGGCGCATCGGGCAGAAGGACCCGGAGCGCGCCGCGAGCGCCGCCGTGCAGACGCTGGGCCTGGGGCTCGCGCTGTCCGTGCCGCTGGCGCTCGCGGGCGCCCTCTTCGCGCGTCCCCTCCTCATGGTCCTGGGCGCCGCGCCCGGCGTGGTGGAGCACGGCGTGGGGTACACGCGGCTGATGCTGGGCGGCTTCCCCGTCATCATGCTGCTGTTCCTCATCAGCGCCATCCTGCGCGGCGCGGGGGACGCGGCCACGTCCATGCGCGCGCTGTGGCTGGCCAACTCCGTGAACATCGTGCTCGCGCCGCTGTTCATCTTCGGCCTGGGCCCCGTGCCGGCCATGGGCGTCACCGGCGCCGCGCTGGCCACCACCCTCGGCCGCTCCACCGGCGTGGTGTATCAGGTGTATCGCCTGCTCAAGGGCAGCGGACGGCTGGAGCTGCACCGCCGCCACCTGCGCGTGGAGCCGGACACGCTGCGCTCGCTGATGAAGCTGTCGGGAGGCGCCACGCTCCAGTCGCTTCTGGGCATGTCCAGCTGGCTGGTGCTGATGCGCATCGTCGCCACCTTCGGCAGCACCGCGCTCGCGGGCTACACGCTGGCCATGCGCATCCTGCTCTTCGTGCAGCAGCCGTCGTGGGGCCTCTCCCACGCCGCGGGCACGCTGGTGGGCCAGAGCCTGGGCGCGGGCGACACCGACCGCGCGGAGCGGGCCGCGTGGCGCGCCAGCTTCTACACGCTCGCGTTCCTGGGCGTGGTGGCGGTGGGCTTCCTGCTCTTCGCGGAGCCCCTCATCCACCGCTTCACCCTGGACCCCGAAGTCAGCCTGCACGCCGCGCGCTGCCTGCGCATCGTCAGCTGCAGCCTGGCCCTCTACGCCTTCGTCACCGTGCTGCCCCACGCCTTCAACGGCGCCGGGGACACCACCACCCCCACCGTGGTGAACGCCCTGTTCTCCTGGGGCCTCCAGCTGCCGCTGGCGTGGGTCCTCGCCCATCCGCTGGGCCTGGGCCCGGCGGGCGCGTTCATCGCCATCGCCGTCACCTACGGGGCGCTCGGCCTGGCAAGCGCCGCCCTCTTCCGCCGCGGCGGGTGGAAGCTGCGACACGTCTGAGACCGCCCTCCACCAGCCGACATTCCATACCGCCCGGGGGCTGAGTTGAAAGCTCCTGGGGAGTGCGGACTTTCCCGAAACTCTCGCAGCGTGTGGGCGCACCGAGCGCCCCCAGCCACGAGGCTCCCGCCACACCCCGGGGGGCCTCCAACGTGTCGCGGCGAGGGCACGGGGATCCACGGTTGGGGAGGGGCTTCACACATGGCGGGCAACGAGCGGCTGGGCGTGGCGGTGGTGGGACTGGGCGGCGCGGTGGCGACGACGGCGGTGGCGGGCATGGAGCTGCTGCGCCGGGGACGGGTGGACACTCGGGGCCTGCCGCTGGCGGACGCGAAGGGCATGGGGCTGGTGGAGTACGGCGCGCTGACGTTCGGCGGCTGGGACCTGTTCGAGGAAGACCTCGCGCACGCGGCGCGCAACCACGCGGTGCTGACGCAGGCGCAGCTGGAGGCGGTGGCGCCCACGCTGGGGCGCATGCGCCCCTGGCCCGCGGCCTCCAACGCCAGGTTCTGCAAGAACGTCGTGGGCACCGCGACGAAGAAGGCGCGCACGCTGCGTGAGCAGGTGCAGGCCCTCCGCGAGGACCTCACCCGCTTCAAGGAGCACGAGAAGCTGGACCGCGTGGTGGTGGTGAACCTGGCCTCCACGGAGAAGGCCGTGGACCTCACCCGCCCGGAGTTCGCCACGCCGGAGGCCTTCGAGAAGGCCCTGGACGCGAACGACCCGGACATCGGCCCCGCGATGCTCTACGCGTACGCGGCCATCGTGGACGGCATCCCGTTCGCCAACTTCACGCCCAGCGTCGCCGCGGACGTGCCCGCGCTGCTGCTGCTGGCGAAGCGCACCGGCGCCCCTGTCGCGGGCAAGGACGGCAAGACGGGGCAGACGCTGCTCAAGACGGTGCTCGCGCCCGCGCTGCGCGACCGCGCGCTGCACGTGGACGGCTGGTACTCCACCAACATCCTGGGCAACCGCGACGGTGAGGCCCTCAACGACCCGGCGTCGAAGCAGAACAAGCTCGACACCAAGGGCGCCGCGCTGGACAGCATCCTCGGCTACAAGGTCCAGGACCACGTCGTCTCCATCCAGTACTACCGCCCGCGCGGGGACAACAAGGAGGCCTGGGACAACATCGACGTGACGGGCTTCCTGGGGCAGCCCATGCAGCTGAAGCTCAACTTCCTCTGCAAGGACTCCATCCTCGCCGCGCCGCTCGTCGTGGAGCTGGCGCGCACGCTGGACCTGGCGAAGCGCCGGGGTGAAGGCGGCGTCATCGACGCGCTGGGCTGCTTCTTCAAGGCCCCCATGTCGCAGGACGGCCAGCCCGTGGAGCACGCCATGCCGGAGCAGCAGCGCCGCCTGATGGCGTGGCTCGCCAAGGGCCGCGTGCAGCAGACGGAGCGCACCCCGGAACGCATCAGGGCTGAGCCATGAACGCACCCGCGCGTGACACGGCGGCCCCGGGCCGCCTGGCGGAGCTCCGCCCGCTCCTCTCGGAGCTGATGGACCTCAAACGCCTCCGCACCCCGGACCACCCGGACGGCCTGGCGGCGCACGGCTTCCGCCGCGCGTGGGCGGCCCTGGCG
>NZ_JBKGHJ010000304.1:0-10637 GCF_046520365.1 Corallococcus sp. 4LFB | reverse complement strand
TGAATGGACCTCGCGGCCCCGGTCCTCGCGGTCCGGGCCCCGCGCCCGCCTCCGCGGGAGGCGCCCTCCGGCCCCAGGGCCCCCCGGCCCTCCAGAACCCGCTCCCGGATGCCGGGGCCACGGGAGCCGTCTCCCGCATCGACCTGGAGGCGCTGACGGACAAGGTCCACCAACGGCTGCTGCGGCAGCTGACCCAGGAGCGTGAACGCAGGGGGCTGACGCGATGAGCATCCTTTCCATGGGAGGAGGCTCGGCCCCGGCGGCGAGCGGCAGCCTCCAGAAGATCCAGATGCGCCATGAGACAAGCGCGCGCGGCGTGCTGAACGGGCGGCTCTCCGCCCTCTTCAATCCCAACCGCCTGCAGTACGGCAGGGACATCGAATGGTCCCACCAGCAGGCCGTGGAGGTGGACGCCGCCAGGAACCTTCCCCGGGTGGAGTTCCAGCGGATCCAGCCCACCCGCCTCACCGTCGAGCTGCTCTTCGACACCTCGGAGGGCCGCCGGGCCAGGCGGCCAGCTCAGGCGGCATCTCCACCGCGCCCACCGGCGTGGACGTGGTCCAGTACACCGACAAGGTCGTCGAGCTCACCCGGGTCCAGCAGGAGCTGCACCGGCCGCCGCTCTGCGAGCTGTGGTGGGGCGGCTACCGCCTCATCCGGGGCGTGCTCGTGTCCCTTTCGCAGGACTTCACCGCCTTCCTCCCGAATGGGACGCCGGTCCGGGCCACGCTGGGCTGTACCTTCCAGGAGGCGGAGCCGTACCGCGAGCTCCACTCCGCGGACCTCCTCAAGCGACGCGTGGTCCGCGCCGGAGACACCCTCACCCAGATTGCCCACGAGGAGTACGGAGACCTCTCGCTGTGGCGCCGGATCGCCCAGGCCAACGGCATCGACAACCCGCTCGCGCTGAAGCCGGGCATGTCCCTGACCATCCCCCCGCTGCGCCCGTGAGAGGAGGCCTCCATGCCAGGGCCCCAGGCCGCCATTCCCCGCCCCGTTCCCGACGTGCAGGTCCGCATCAACGGCCAGGAACTCCCGCGCCGGGCCCGCCTGGACCTGCTGGAGGCCCGCATGCACGAGGACGTGGGCATGGTCAGCCTCTTCACGCTCCAGCTCCATTGCTGGGACGAGTCCACCCAGGCGCTCTCCTGGGTGGATGATCCGCTCTTCGCGCTGGGCAACACGCTGGAGCTCTCCCTGGGCTACGTGGGCGAGCTCGTGCCGATGGGCAAGGGGGAGATCACCGGGCTCGAGCTGGACTACGCGGCGGGAGCGGCCGCCGTGCTCACCGTGACAGCGCAGGACCTGGGGCACCGCCTGGCACGGCGCCGCGAGACGCGGACCTTCCAGCGGATGCCGGACAGCCAGATCGTCAGCACCATCGCCGCCGCGCATGGCCTGGCCCCGGACGTGTCCACCGCCTCGCCCCTGGGCAGCCCGCCCACACGGGAGTTCGTCATGCAGAGCAACGAGTCGGACCTGGAGTTCCTCAACCGCCGTGCCCGCGCCAACGGCTGCGAGGTGCAGGTGGAGGACAGGAGGCTGCGCTTCAGACCGATGAAGACCGCGCCGGCCCCGGAGCTGACGCTCACCGCCACCCGCGAGCTGGTCGACTTCTGCCCGAGCGTCTCCTCCACCCGGGCCGTCCGGTCCGTGGAGGTGCGCGGGTACGACCCGAAGACCTGCGTGGATCCACGCAAGGCCCAGGGGCTCGTGGGCCAGGCCCGGGAGACCGGCCAGCCCGCCACGTTCGTCGGCATGCTGGCGAAGGACGCCCTTCCCAGTGGCTCCGGCGCCCGCCTGGACGTCATCGACGACCAGCCGGTGTCCAACGCGGCCGAGGCCCTGTGGCTCGCCAGGGTGCGGCTCCAGGAACAGCCCACGGCCACCGCCACCGGCCGGTGCATCGGCCTGGCGCGGCTGCGCGCGGGCATGGTCGTCCGCATCGAAGGCGTGGGCACCCGCTTCAGCGGGCCCTGGCGCATCACCAGCGCGACGCACGCCTTCTCCATCCACCAGGGCTATCTGACCCGCTTCACCGCCGAGGGGAGGAAGAGAGGATGAGACTCGAAGCCGGTCCACCGGAGGTCCCGGAGGCCTGGGCGCGACGCGCCTACGGCATCACCGTGGGCATCGTGACCAACAACAAGGATCCCGAGCGCAGGGGCCGCGTCCGGGTGCGCTTCCCGCGCTTCTCGGACCAGGACGAGAGCGCCTGGGCGCCCGTGCTCTCGCCCATGGCGGGCGCGAACCGGGGGCTCCTGCTTCTGCCGGAGAAGGACGACCACGTGCTGGTCGCCTTCGACAACGGCGACCTCCACTTCCCGTATGTCATTGGCTGCCTCTTCGCCGCGTGCCCGCTGCCTGTCTCCGATACGGCGTGCCAGCCCCCGGGCCCCCAGGGGACCGAGCAGGACGTGAAGGTGCTCCGCTCCCGCAGCGGCCACACCCTCACGCTCGATGACACGCAGGGCCGCGAGCGGATCACCCTCTGCGATGGAAAGGGAAAGGTCCGGATGACCTTCGACTCGAAGTCCGGCGCGCTGACCCTTCACGCCGATGGGGACGTGACGATGGAGGCCGGCGGGCGGCTCACCCTGAGCGGCGCGAGCGTGACGTTGGAGGACAAGGGGCCGGGACGCATCTCCATCCAGGGCGGGAAGGTGGACATCAACCGCGGCGCGCTGGAGGTGGTGTGATGCCGGCGCCCCTCGCGGCTCCAGGTCCGGTGATGCACGCCGGAATGCAGGCGCTGTGCGCCCACTTCGGCCAGGCACGGCCGCTGGTCCTCCAGCCGCGAGTGAGGCTGGGCGGCAACCCGGTGGTGACCGTGCCCCGCCCCTTCCAGCCCTTCCTGGTGACCGGGTGTCCCAGCCGCCCGCTCTTCTGCGTCGTCGGCCAGTGGCTCACCGGGACCCGCCGGGTGTCCTCCATGGGACTGCCCCTGCTACTGACGAACGGCACCTCCACCAGCCTCCCCCTGGGCCCCCCGATGCGCATCCTCCCCGTCGCGAGCCGCGTGAGGGCCCGCTAGGAGGCCGGCATGGAGCGGGACTTTCTTGGCCAGGGCTGGAGCTTCCCGGTGCGGCTCGTGGACGGCGCGGTGGAGCAGCGCGGAGACGCGGAGAAGGTCCAGCAGTCCATCCTGCTCATCCTCGGCACCATGCCGGGGGAGCGGGTCCTCCAGCCGGAGTTCGGCTGCGGCATCCACCGGCTCGTCTTCGACACGCTGGACGAGGCCACCCTGGGCCAGGCCGTCTACGAGGTCACCTTGTCACTGGAGCGCTGGGAGCACCGCATCGAGCTGAACGCGGTGGACGCGCGGTGCGCCGCCGAGGACCCCGGCACCCTGCTCGTCTCCATCGACTACACGGTGAGCAGCACCAACAGCCGCTTCAATCTCGTCTATCCCTTCTCCGTGAGCTGAAGCCCATGGCACGCCCTCCTCCAGCGCCCCTCATCGATCCGCGCGGCTACGAGGACCTCGTCCGGGAGACGGAGACCCTGGCACGCGAATACTGCCCGGAGTGGATGCCGCCCGGCACGTCCGGGCCCGACCTGGGGCGGACGCTCATCCAGCTCTTCTGCCGCATGGCCCGCCACGTCGTCGCCGCGCTGAACCTCCAGCCCGAGCGGGCCCAGCTCGCCTTCCTGCAGCTGCTCGGTGCCCAGCGGCTGCCCCCCACCGCCGCCCGGGCTCCGCTCACCTTCCGGATGGTGGAGGGCAGCACGGTGGAGGCCCGGGTCCCCGCCGGCACGCAGGTGGCGACCACCCCCACCGAGGAGCAGCCGGAAGCGCTCGTCTTCGAGACCGAGGACTCCCTCGTGTTGACCCGCGCGCGCCTCACCTCGCTCTTCGTGCGCGGCGCCGACAAGCGGGACGACGAGAAGGACGGCCCGGAGGACACCTACGCGGACCGCTCCGCGTGGCTCGAGGACGCGGCCCCCGGCGACTTCCCGGCCTTCTCCGGCGACACCCCCGACGAGCACAGCCTCTTCATCCCCATCGACTCGCGCTTCAACCTCCCGGGCCTGGACATGCTCCGCCTGAGCTTCAGCATTCAGGCACCGGAGATGCTGACGGCGCTGGACGGCCTGGGGCTGGAGTGGACCTTCTGGGATGGCGGGGCCTGGTGGCGGGTGGAGAAGGCCGCCCTCGTTGCGAATGAGAGCACGGCAACGGTGGAGCTGACGCTGGGGAGAGGGGCGCCGCCGCTCACTCCACTCGAGTTCCAGGGCGTGCGCGCGTGCTGGCTGCGTGCCCGCTGCTCCCGTCCGCCGCCGCGGGAGAAACCCCTCGTCGTCACGGACCTGCAGGTGGAGTCCTACTCCCGGGAGCGGAAGGAGGCCCGCCCCGGGTGGATGTTCTTCAACACCATGCCGCTGGAGGCCAGCGAGTTCCTTCCGCTCGGCCCGCTGCCGCGCGCCGGCGATACGTTCTACCTGGAGTGCGGAGAGGTCCTGGCCTGGCCCAGTGCCAAGGTGAAGGTGCACGTGAAGCTGAGCGGCCCTCCCGGGAAGGTCAACGCCCCGCGGCTCGTCTGGGAGCGCTGGAGTGCCAGCGCCTGGGTGCAGGTCCTCTCGCTCCAGGACGAGACGAATGCCCTGACGAAGGACGGGACCCTGGCGTTCGAACTTCCCTGGGCCCCAGAGCCCACCGAGGTGAACGGGCAGCCCGGCCATTGGCTCCGCGCCCGGCTCGTGTCCGGCGGATATGGAACGCCGCTGGAGCCAGGCGCGCCCGTGGTCCAGCAGCTCCGGCTCGAGCGCATCGAGGGCAAAGTCCTTCACCACCGCCCCGGGACCTGCTTCACCCTGAACGACTTCACCTTCAAGCCCGTCGACATCCGGGAGGGCTCTGAGCGGCCGCGGCCCTTCCAGCCCTTCCACCGGAGCTCTGACACCCAGCCCGCGCTGTACCTGGGGTTCGACCAGCCCTTCGCGCCAGACCCCATCACCCTCTTCTTCCAGGTGTCCCCTCCGGGCCCCGAGGACATGCAAGCCCTGAAGGGGGCCGTCAGCGCCGAGCGGCCCCGCCTCATCTGGGAGTACTCCAGCAGTGGCCACGGCTGGCGCCGGCTGGCCGTGGGAGACGAGACGCGGGCGTTCTCGCACAGCGGGCGCGTGCGCTTCATCGGGCCGCGGGATGGCGGGGCCCGCGGCGCGTTCGGCCAGGAGCGCTACTGGCTGCGGGCGCGCTGCGAGGGAGGCGCCTTCCAGGTGACGCCCCGGCTGCGGCGCGTGCTGACCAACACCACCTGGGCCGTCCACGCCGTGACGCTCTCCGGCGAGGTGCTGGGCTCGAGTGACGGCAGCCCGGAGCAGGCGTTCTTCCTCACCCACGCGCCCGTGTTGCTCGGGCAGCGCATCGAGGTGCTGGAGCCGGAGCCGCCTCCCGCGGAGGAGCAGGCCACCCTCGCGCGCGAAGAGGGGCCGGACGCGGTGTCCACGCCACCGGCCGGGAGCGAGGGCTCCTCCGGGGTCTGGGTGCGCTGGCATCCCGTTCCGGACTTCCATGCCTCCGGCCCCACGGATCGCCACTACGTCATCCGCCACCTGACCGGGGCCGTGCGCTTCGGCGACGGGCAGCACGGCAGGATTCCCCCCCGGGGACGCCAGAACCTCCGGGCCGCCTGGTACCGCACGGGAGGGGGCGCCGAAGGCAACGTCCCGGCGGGCGCCCTCACCCAGCTCCGGACGACCGTGCCCTACGTGGAGGGGGTCGAACAGCGGGAGGCGGCCACGGGGGGCACCGCCGCCGAGACGCTGGAGCGCATGCGGGAGCGCGCACCCCGGCGCATCCGCCACCGGGACCGGGCGGTGACGGCCCAGGACTTCGAGGACATCGCCCGGGAGGCCTCCGCGGACGTGGTGCGCGTCAGGGCCATCACGCCCCCCGTCGCTTTGTCGCCTCCGGGGTCCCCGCTCCCCGGGCAGCCGGCCCCGGGCAGCGTCTGGCTCGTCATCATCCCCTCCGGAGCCGGGCCCCGGCCCACCCCGGGCCTCGAGCTGTTGCGGCGCGTGGAGGACCACGTGCGCGCCCGCTGCGCCCCGGCGGTGGACGTGCGCGCCATCGGTCCGGACTGGGTCCAGGTCCACGTGACCGCCACCCTGGTCGTCAGCTCCCTGGACGGCGTGGAGCTGCTGATGGCCACGGCGAGGGCCGCGCTCGACCGGTTCCTCCACCCGCTGACCGGCGGCGACGACGGCGATGGCTGGGACTTCGGGCGCCAGCCACACGACTCGGATCTCTACGCGCTGCTGAGTGACCTTCCCGGCATCCGCCGGGTCAAGACGCTGACCTTCTCCCCCGGCGAGGTGAGCCCCGACGCGCTCATCTCCCCGGGCGACTACGAGCTCACTCCCGCCATCGACGAGGACGCGTGACATGCGGTTCGAGCTGCCAGAGCTGGACACCCCCTCCGCCTTGGAGCTGCTGGAGGAAGCACGAGCGGGCATTCCCGGACTCGCGCCCTGGTGGACCGACCACAACCCCTCCGACCCGGGCATCACCCTGCTCGAGCTGTTCGCCTGGCTGACGGAGATGGTGCTCTACCGGGCCGGACGGCTGCGGGACGGGCACCTGAAGGCGTTCCTGAAGCTGCTCGGCGGAAGCCAGGGGGGGCACTCCCTGGACGAGGCCCTCCGCCTGCGGGTCCTGGAGCTGCGCGAGCCCTGGCTCGCGGTCACCGAAGGGGACTTCGAGTCCCTGGCGCTGAAGCACGGGGGCCTCCGCCGGGTCCGCGCCCTGGGGGAGCGCGACCTCGAGACGGCCAACACATGCGAAGCATGCAGGACATCTGAAACACGTACTCCATGCAAAAAATGCATAACCTTCAAGCCGGCTCCCAGCCACGTGAGCCTCATCCTCGTCCCCACGCCACTGGCAGTGGGCGGGGAGCCGCCGGCGGCGAGCGAGGAACTGCGCCAGGACGTGAAGGAGTATCTGGCGAAGCGGCGGCTGCTGACGACGCGGCTGCATGTGGTGGGGTGGAAACGGCTGGAGTTCACGCTCTGCGCCACGCTCCACCTGGCACCGGACCTCCGGAAGGCCCAGGAGCAGGAGGTGGAGAAAACGGCCCGGGAGAAGCTCCTGCGCTGGCTCCATCCCCTGACTGGAGGCGTGAACGGACAGGGGTGGCCTTTCGGACGCGCCATCCATGGCTCGGAGCTCTACGCCCTGCTCGAGCGGGTCGCTGGAGTGGACTCCGTCAACACGGTCGAGTTCGTGCTCCCCCCTGAAATGGAGGACCTCGCCTTCGTGCGCGGGAACGGCCCCCCCGAAAAAACACCACCGGACCTCCTGCTCCACCCGGCCGCGCTCCCCGCGCTCGGCGATGGGCACATCTGTCTCACCCTGGAGGCGGCACAAGAAGGAGGCGGCACATGAAAACCGGGACGCTGAGCTCCTACCTCAAGTACCTGCCCGCGCTCTTCTGGCAGTCCCGGTTGCTGGAGGAGCCCCCTGCCCCATCTGCCCCGGAGTCCTTCCTCGGGCGGTTCCTCCTGGCCTTCGAGCACATCCTCTCCCGGCCGTGCATGGATTCAGTGGGCCCGCTGGGACTCGAGAAGCGAATCGAGCGCGGCCACAAGTACATCAACGTGGACGCGGACGCCTCCACGCCCTTCCTCCCGTGGCTCGCGGGCTGGGTGGCCACGCGCGTCAGCGAGGACATGAGCGTGGAGACCCAGCGGGAGGTCATCAAGGCCGCCGTCTGTCGCCACCAGTGCCGGGGCACGAAGGAGTCCCTCCAGGAAGCCATTGAGCTGGGGCTCAAATCCCTGGGCGCACCGTCGGGGAGCACGGTGGCTCCGATCAAGGAGGCCACTGAGCTGGGGCCCAAATCCCTGGGCGCACCGTCGGGGAGCACGGTGGCTCCGAGCAAGAAAGCCGATACGACGCATGCCTTCGCGGTCGAGGTCTTCCTGACGCTGACCGACCCCAAACTCATCATGCCCTGGAGACAGCGCCTCCGGGACCTCATCGCCCGCGAGAAGCCCGCCCATACGTACTGCCAGCTGCGGGTGAAGACCAGCATCGTGCCCCGGCTCTGGGAACTCAGGAAGGAGCATCCCGACGACAGCATCGTCGTGGGCGAATACCTGTTCCCCCTGACCCCGAAGTGACGTGAACGCATGAAAGCAAGAGGAGGTGAACCATGGCGGACCTGGATGAAGCCGAACCACGTGTCAGGTATTTCGATGGCCAGTTGCTGACCGTCAGCGAACTCACCGATGAGCAGGACTTCCACCGGCTCCGGCACGAGCGCCACGCGCGCCAGTTGCACACGCCGGGAATCGCCAGGGGACTGGAGGTGCGCAAGGGTGCCTCGCAAGAGGTCTCGGTCAGCCCGGGTGTGGCGGTGGATGCGCGGGGCCGTCAGCTCATCCTGGAGGCCGAGACGCGCCTGACAGTGCCCCACGCGGCCGAGAACAGGGGGCTGCTGGTCATCTCCTTCAAGGAGGCGGACGGCAAAACGGATCCCGAGTCGGGCAAGGTCCTGCGCTATGTGCAGGACCAGAAAGCGATGGTCGAGTTCGTCAAGGAGCAGGAAGGGTCGAACCCGGAGAAGTACGTCGTGCTGGCCAGGGTCACCGAGTCGAATGGCCAGGCCCAGGTGGATGAGCGGCCACGTCGGTACGCGGGGATCCGCTTGCCGGGCAGCGGCGAGCAAGCCCTGACGCTGCGCGCGGGAAGAGACGGCGCCAACCTCCTGGCCCTGCTGGAAGGGGCGTTCCAGGTACGCGCCGCCCCGTCCTCCCCGACGGCGCTGAAGGTGAGCACCGGAGACACGTCCCTGCTCGAGGTGGGCGGCGATGGCAGGGTGGCGCTCGGCTCGAAGACCACCGTCGACAAGGATGGCTTCATCCTGAGCGGCAAGTGGCGGGTGACCGCCATCCGCTATCGGGGAACGAAGACGGGTGGAGTGGAGAGTGAGCCGCTCAGGCTGCGGGCGTCCTTCGACTATCAGGGGGGCACGCTGCTGCTGCTCGCGTCCGGCTCGGCCAGGAGAATGGAACGGCCCGTGTACGACGAAAAAAGAAAGGTGCTCGAGGAAACCGGAGACGTGACGGATGGGCCCATTGGGATGACGCTCAAGCTCAATGACAAGCCCGTGGGAGCGTGCCGCTACTGGGTGAAGCCGGACGTCACGACGCACTACCCATTCAGTACGACCGCCGTCATCCCCTTGGCGGACCTGGTACCCGGTCCGGTGAAACTCGAACTGGAGAGGGTCGACCCGTTCACCAAGATCGATGAGGAAGACCTCTTCACCGTCACCGTCCTGGAGCTGCCCATCAGCACCCAGACGCACCTCAAGTTCTCCGTGGTGGTGTGAGCCAGGCCCATGAGCGCGGTGGAGCCCTTCACCTCGTCGCTGGAGCACCTGCTGGCCGAGCTCGCGCGGCTGGACCTGCTGCTGCGGCTGCAGGTGTGGCGAGCGCGCGAGGCGGTGGACGGCGACGAGCTTCGCGGGCTGACGCTGTCGGAGGAGGACGTGGTGGGCGCCCTGGAGCGGCCACTGGGACAGCCCCACTGGGCCGAGGTCCCCCTGCCACCGCCGCTGGACGCGCTGCCCGCGAGGCTGGAGCAACAGGCCGCCCACATCGAGCTGCGCAAGCGCGAGAGCCTCCGCCGGGGCGTGGAGCTGCGGCTGGAGACCCTGGCCCGGCGCTGCGGCCTCGGGCGCTTCGATGTGGACGTGCTGCTGCTCTGCCTGGCGCCGGAAGTGGACCTGCGCTACGAGCGCGCCTTCGCCTGGCTCCAGGATGACGTCACCCGCCGCCGGCCCACGGTGGACCTGGTGCTGGGGTTGCTGTGCCCCTCGCTGGAGGCCCGTCTGGCCGCTCGCGAGCGCTTCAGCCCGGAGGCCCCGCTGCGGCGCCACGAGCTCCTCCACCTGCACGGCGCGCCCGGACAGCCTCCGCCTCCACTGCCGGGCCGCGTCCTCGAGCTGGATGAGCGCATCGCCGGATACCTGCACGGCTCCGACTCGCCGGATCCAGGCCTCGCGCCCCATCTGCGCCGGGTGGCACCGCGTCCAGCGAGGGACGCGGTGTCCCTCTTCCCGGAGCTCGTGGACCGCCTGGCCCCATTCGCTGACGAGCCCCTCCCGCCCCTCGTCTACCTGCGGGGAGGCGACGTGGCGGATCCCCGGGCGGCGGCCGAGGCGCTGGGCCAGGCCTGGGGACGGCCCTTGCTGTTCATCGAGGGACGCGGACTGCTGGCGGCCCAGGATGAGCAGGTGGAGTGGGCCCTCCGGCAGGCGGCCCGGGAGGCCCTGCTGCTGGACGCGGTGCCCTGCTGGGAAGGCTTCGAGGCGCTCCTCGCGGGCGAGCGCTGGGGGCCGCGTGGGGTCCTGCTGCGCGCCCTGGAGGAGACACCCGGCCCCGTGCTCGTCTGCGGCGCGGTGCCGTGGGAGCCGGCCCCGCCGCCCCTCTCACGCCCCTTTGTCTGGCTGGAGGTTCCGCCTCCCGGCCCGGAAGAGCAGGTCCGGCTGTGGGCGGAGGCGCTGGAGGACGAGGCCACCCGCGTGCCTCCAGGCGTGGTGCCAGCCTCGCTCGTCCGCCGCTACCGGCTGGGCCGCTCGCAGCTGCGCGACGCGGTGGCCACCGCACGGAGCCTGGCGCGCGGG
>NZ_JBKGHJ010000303.1:0-10650 GCF_046520365.1 Corallococcus sp. 4LFB | reverse complement strand
TGGCGAACGTTCCGCTGGAGGCGATCCGCGCGCTGTTGAAGCCCCGCGAGCGGAGCGAGGTGAACCTCGCCGGGGCATACCTCCTGGCGGCGTCGAAGCGGCCGGACGCCGTGGAGGCGCTGCGCTCGTGTCTGTCCAACGGCCATCCGGATGTGATGGCCCTCTGCGTGAAGGGCCTGGGTGACGTGGGCAGCCCCAGGGACACGATGGCGCTGAACCTGATGCTGGGGGACGCCACGCCGCGCGTGTCGGCGGAAGCGGCGCGGGCGCTGGCGAAGCTCGCGGCGAAGTGCGAGCCCGGCGCGTCCTGTGATCCGCTCCTCGCCCTGGAAGGCCAGGCGCGCCTGGCGAAGCGGGTGGCGGAAGGAAAGGCGGCGCAGGGCCATGCGTTGCTGGCGGTGGCGCAGCAGGGCCTGCCGCTCCAGGGCCGGCCGGTGTTGTCACGCATGAGGAAGGCCCTCGCGGAAGCCGACCGCGCCGCCGTCTCCGACGAGGCCCGCGCGGACCTCGCCTGGCTGGACTGCCGGTTCGCGGCGGCGATGGACCGGCAGCAGGGCGCGTTGGAGCAGGTATTCCAGTGCGGCTACGGCCGCGTGCCCGAAGCCCGACGGCTCGCCCTCGGACTCCACGAGGTGGCCCAATTCAAGGGGCAGCCCGCCGCCGCATCGAAGCCGGGCGAGGCCAGCCCCGCGGTGCCCGGCGCGGCGTTCGCGGTGCCCTACCTGAACCACGCCAGTCCCCTCGTGCGTGGCGCCGCGCTGGATGCCCTCTCCGAGCGCCCCGTCCCCGAAGCGATGGAGCCCGTGCGCGCGCTCATCGGGGGAGGCGACGCGGTGGTGGCGGGCTCGCCGCGGCCACCGCTGGCAAGCTGAAGGACGCGGGAGCGCTGCCCGCATTGGAGGCCCTGGCGGATCGCGTCCCCAAGGAGCCGGACCTGGCGGAGGCGGTGGCCGGCGCGCTCGTCGCGGTGCAGGGCCGCGCCGCGGAGCCCCGCCTGCGCGAGTGGCTGAACCACCCGCACGCCAACGTGCGCCGCGTCGCGGCCGAGTCCCTGTCCACGCTCACTGGCACTCCCGTCCGCTCCGCGCGCGTGGAGCTGCCCGCGGACACCTACCGTCCGCCGGCCGCACCCGCCGGGACGACGCTCACGCTGCGCACGCGCAAGGGCGACATCACCGTCCTGTTGGATCCGGACGCGCCGCTCACGGGCGGCAACCTGGTGGCGCTCGCGAAGCAGGGCTACTTCCGGGGCATCACCTTCCACCGCGTGGTGCCGGACTTCGTCGCGCAGGGCGGAGACCCGCGCGGAGACGGGGAGGGCGGTCCCGGGCACTCCATCCGCTGTGAGATGACGCGCCGTCCGTATGCACGGGGCACGGTGGGCATGGCGCTGTCGGGCAAGGACACCGGCGGCAGCCAGTTCTTCTTCACCCACTCACCGCAGCCGCACCTGGACGGCCGCTACACGGCCTTCGGCGAAGTCATCAGCGGCATGGACGTCGTGGATGCGCTGCTGGAAGGCACGGTCATCGACGACGTCGTCGTGGGTACCCGCGCCCCCTGAAACAAGCCCCTCGCGCGTCAGGCTCCGGAGGCGCGCGCGGGCATCGGCTCGCCCTGGGCGTTGAGCTTGCCGCCCGTCCAGCGGTGGCTCTCCGCTTCTTCCATCAGCTCCACCTCGCGGCGGATGCGGGCCCACTCCGTCTCCGGCAGGCCGAGGAACGCCTCCGCGAGCGCCGGATCGAACTGCGTGCCCGCGCAGCGGCGGACCTCGTCGCGCGCCACGCTCATGGGGCGCCCCTTGCGATAGGGCCGGTCGGAGGTGATGGCGTCCAGCGTGTCCACGAGACAGAAGATGCGCGCGCCGACGACGATCTCCTCGCCCTGGAGCCCCAGCGGATAGCCCTTGCCGTCCCAGCGCTCCTGGTGCTGCAGGACGATGAGCGCCGCCTCGTGCAGGTAGGGCATCTTCGCCATCATCCGGTAGCCGAACTCCGGGTGCTGCTTCATCTCCACCCACTCGTCCGGCGTGAGCGGCCCGGGCTTGAGCAGGATGGAGTCCCGGACTCCAATCTTCCCGATGTCGTGCAAGAGCGCGCCCTGTTCCACCACGTCCAGCGCCGGCCCGCTGAGGCCAATCTCCTGCGCCAGCCGCCGCGCGTACAGCGACACGCGACGCGAGTGCCACTGCGTCTCCGTGTCCCGGTAGTCCAGCGCGCTGATGAGCCCGTCCAGCAGCCCCGTCGTGCGCTCGACGACCCGGCGCTCCAGGTCCATGTTGATGGCCAGCAGCTCCGCGTTCTTGTCCGCGACCTCGCGCGTCAGCCGCTCGTTGGCCGCCACCAGCCGGTGGTGCTCGAAGGCCTGCCGGATGCTGCTCGTCAGCTCGCTCAGGGCCCACGGCTTGCCCAGCAGCCGGAAGACCTCGCCCCGGTTCACCGCCTCCGACGCGACCTTGAAGTCCGCCGCCGCCGTCAACATCAATCGCACCGCGCGCGGGTTCTTCTCCCGGAGCGCCGACAACAGCTCGATGCCGTTGAGGTACGGCATCATGAAGTCCGTCAGGACGACGTCGAACCCCTGCTCCCGCGACGCCACCACCGGGTCGCTGTGCATCACGACCTCGTAACCCTCCGCCTGGAGGATCCGGGACAGCGCCGCGAGGATGAGCACGTCGTCGTCCACCACGAGGATTCGGGCCATGGGCTGATACGCTCCGAGCGAGTGGGCTGCGTTTTCTCAGACTCTTATAGCCGGTCCGCGATCGGCCAAACAGGCCCCCCCAAGCTTTCCAGTGCCGCTAAACTACCGGAATCCTTGAAGTTTCGCTCAAACCGGAGGTCGCTGGACTCCACGTCCTGCTTGCCTGCCTGACGAGCCGTGTTCTATGGTGGCCGCCTACCCGCCGTAAATCGTTGTAACCCCTTGGAATTCGGGAGCAATCTCCGATGGCTAGAGCCCCTGATGGGCCGGTGCCGGTGGTGGTGATGGGGCTGGGGTTCATCGGGCAGGAGATTGCCAGGGCGGCCCTGTCATCCCCCGAAGTGGAGCTGATGGGCGCGGTGGATTCGCAGCCCTCCCTGGTGGGCCGTCCCCTGGGCGACGTGCTGGGGCTGGCCGGGCCGCGCTTCAAGGTCGCGGACACGCTGGAGCGCGCCGTGGGGCGCCGCAAGGGCGTGGTGGTGCTGCACGCCACCAGCTCCCGGCTGTCTCAGGTGATGGATCAGCTGCTGGACGCGCTGAAGCTGGGGCTGCCCGTCGCCAGCACCTGCGAGGAGCTGGCGTTCCCGCACCTCAAGTACCCGGAGCTGGCGGAGAAGCTGGAGCGCGCCGCGCAGAAGGCGGGCGTCGCCATCGTGGGCACGGGCGTGAACCCCGGCTTCGTGCTGGACCGGCTGGTGGCCACCGCCGGGCAGGTGTGCGGCCCCGTGCGCAAGGTGACGGCCAGCCGGGTGGTGGACGCCCGGACGCGCCGGGAGGCCCTGCAGCGCAAGGTGGGCGCGGGCCTGACGGAGGAGGAGTTCTTCGACCTGGTGGACCGCGAGGAGCTGGGCCACGTGGGGCTGGTGGAGTCCGCGGCGCTGGCGGCGCTGGGGCTGGGGCTGGACTGCGACGACTTCGAGGAGGAGGTCGCGCCCGTCTTCGCCGAGGAGGAGATCACCGGCGGCGCATTTGTCGTGAAGAAAGGCCGCGTCGCGGGCATGTTCCAGTCCGTGGTGGGTTTGGAGGACGGGCAGGAGCGTGTCCGACTGGAGCTGACCATCGCGGTAGGGGCGGACAACCCACGGGATCGCATCGAGATCGACGCGGACCCCAGGCTGGTGCTGGAAATACCGGGGGGAGTGGCGGGTGACCGGGCCACCGCGAACGCGCTGGTGAATGCCGCGCCACGTTTGACGGCCGCGGAGGCAGGGCTCCTGACGGTGCTCGAGCTTCCGGCAGGCCGCTGAAGGTTCATCAGGAGAGGGAAATGCTGGACAAGAACGCGATTGGCCGCGCCTCGCCGCCGACGCTCAACGAGGTGGAGAAGGGCGCCATCCGGCGCTTCGCCGAGGCGATTGGCGACTACAATCCCATCTACTACGACGAGGAGTACGCCCGTGCTTCGGGCTACCCCACCATCGTCGCGCCGCCCACGTTCCCCGCGTCGTTCCATTCGGCCGCGGACCTGCGGGAGCTGCTGGGGGTGGGCATCAAGAGCCTGCTGCACGCCGAACAGGGCTTCGACTACGAGCGGCCCATCTTCGCGGGGGACCGCATCTACGTGTCCACCCGCGTGTCGGACGTCTTCGAGCGGCCGGGCATGTCCGGCAAGATGGACATCGCGGTCATCGAGGACGAAGGCCGGGACGAAGAGGGCAACCTCGTCTTCCGCGCCCGCCGGACCCTCGTGGTGCGTGCCGCCAAGGAGAACGCCTGATGCCCGCGCGCAAGCTCTACTTCGAATCCATCCGCGTCGGTGACGAGCTGCCGGCGCTGGCCAAGGCCCCGGTGGACCGCGTCCAGCTGTCGCGCTACGCGGGCGCCTCCGGCGACTACAACCCCGTGCACGTGGACGAGCTGTACGCCAAGAGCGTGGGCATGCCGTCCGTCTACGCCCCGGGCATGCTCGTCATGGGCATGCTCGGCCAGCTCATCAGCGACTGGGCGCGCGGCGGGCAGCTGCGGCGCTACAACGTCCGCTTCATCAAGATGGTGTGGCCGGGCGACACCGTGGTCTGCAAGGGCCGCGTGAGCGACCGCCACGGCTCCGGCGGCCGGTACTTCGTGGAGATCGACCTCTGGGCGGAGAACCAGAAGGGCGAGCTCGTCATGAAGGGCGGCTCGCAGATCCAGCTCTTCTACTCGCTGGAGGACGAGAACCGGCAGCGCTCCGGCCAGTCCCCCATCGTGGTGGAGGTGCCCCGCGAGAGCCTGGTCGTCCCGGCCCCCGCCACCCCGGACGCCGCCGCCAGCGCCCCGCCGGCCGCCCCCGAGCGGGACCGCGACGAGGACGAGGAGGACGACGAGGAGGCGGACGAGCCCCGCACCGGTGCCTCGTCCAAGAAGACCGCCCCCCGGGAGAAGCCCGCCGCGAAGACGGCGTCCCTCCCGGCCGCGAAGAAGGCCAAGAAGTAGGCGTTCCAGGCCGGAATCCCGCGTTCGAGCAGGGCAGCTTTCGACTGCTGCTCAACGCGGGGTGTCATCTTGGGTTGACTCAAAAATCAGTCGACGCCACACTTCCTGCGTCACATGGGCCGCTGACCCTTTCTTTTTCCCGCCCTGCGGGAAGCAGGCAGGCAGCGCGCCCCCACGCAGGAGTGGGCCATGTCCGCCGGCATCAACACCTACAAGACCGACCTTCGAGAGATCTTCTTCACGCTGTTCGAGCAGTTCGGCTTCGGCCAGGTGGCGGGCCAGGCTCCTTACGACGCCTGGGGGCCGGACGAGGCGAAGGCGGTCCTCACGGAGACGTACCGCTTCGCGCGCGAGGTGCTGGGGCCCTCAACTCGGTGGGTGACCGCGAGGGCTGCCGGGTGGAGAACGGCGCCGTCTTCACGCCCAAGGGCTTCAAGGACGCGTGGAACAAGCTCTACGAGCAGGGCTTCAAGACGGTGGCGGTGAGCCCCGACCACGGCGGCCAGGGCGCGCCGATGATGCTCCAGGTGACGGTGGAGGAGATCCTCTCCGGCGCCAACACGGCCTTCAACATGTACCCGGGCCTGGCGTTCGGCGCGGCGGAGGTCATCGCGGAGTGCGGCACGCCCGCGCAGCAGAAGCAGTTCGTGGAGCGCATGCTCAACGGCACGTGGGGCGGCACCATGTGCCTCACGGAGCCGCACGCCGGCTCCGACGTGGGCGCGGCCAAGTCCACCGCGCGCCGCAACGCGGACGGCACGTACAACATCCGGGGCACCAAGATTTTCATCTCCGGCGGCGACCACGACATGGCCGGCAACATCATCCACCTGGTGCTCGCGCGCATCGACGGCGCGCCGGTGGGCACCAAGGGCCTGTCGCTGTTCATCGTCCCCAAGCTGCGCATCAACGCGGACGGCTCCGCGGGCCAGCCCAACGACGTCACCGTGGCGTCCATCGAGCACAAGATGGGCATCAACGGCTCCGCCACGTGTGTCCTCAACTTCGGTGAGAACGACGGGTGTCTGGGCGAGCTCGTGGGCACCGTCGAGCACGTGGGCATGAGCCAGATGTTCAAGATGATGAACGGCGCGCGCATCGCCGTGGGCATCCAGGGCGTGAGCCTGGCGTCGGCCGCGTACTACAACGCGCTGGACTACGCGAAGGACCGCAAGCAGGGCTCCCACTTCACCAAGTGGAAGGACCCGGCCGCGCCGCGCGCCGCCATCCTCGAGCACCCGGACGTCCGCCGCATGCTGCTGGACATCAAGGCGCACGTCGAAGGCATCCGCGCGCTCATCATCAAGCTGGCCATGCACCTGGACAAGGCGAAGCAGCTGGCGGGCAAGGACGACGACGCGGCCAGCTACCACAAGGGCCAGGTGGAGGTGCTGACGCCGCTGGTGAAGTCCTACGGCTCCGACCAGGCCTTCCGCCTCTGCGCGCAGGCCATCCAGGTGTACGGCGGCGCCGGCTACATCCAGGACTACCCGGTGGAGCAGTACACGCGTGACTCGAAGATCTTCTCCATCTACGAGGGCACCAACCACATCCAGGCCATGGACCTGGTGGGCCGCAAGATGGGCCAGGCGGGCGGCGCGCACTTCCAGCAGTTCATGGGCGATGTCGGCAGCTTCGTGGAAGCGCACCGCGAGCACCCGGTGCTGGGCGAGGCCGTGAAGACGCTGGCCGGCGCGCAGGAAGGCCTGATGTCCAGCGCGATGGCGCTGTTCGGCTGGTCGCAGGACGCGGGCCGCTTCCCGCTGATTCCCCTGTCCGCCAACCGCTTCCTCAACATGATGTCGGAGGTGGCCGTGGGCTGGCTGCTGCTGGACGCGGCCGTCATCGCGGAGAAGGCCGCCGCCAGCGTGAGCGCGGACCACCCGGACAAGGCGTTCTACGAGGGCAAGAAGTTCAGCGCCCTCTGGTACGCGCGCAACGTGCTGCCCAACGTGGAGTACGCCGCGCGCCTCATCGCCACCGAGGACACGTCCCCCATGGACATCACCGACGCGGCGTTCGGCGGCGTCTGAAGCCCGGCGTGAAGCCCTGAAATGAAGAGGCCCTCCGGCATGCGTGCCGGGGGGCCTTGTGCTTTCTGGCGCGCCTAGTTGCCGTCGCGCACGCCGATGGCGAGCTGCGCGAGGCCGGCCTTCTTCGCCAGCTCCATCACCTGCACCACGGTGCCGTGGGAGACGCCTTCGTCCGCCTGCACGATGACCACGGTGTCGGGGTTCTGGTTCTTCGCGGTCTCGAAGGCCTGCTTCAATTCGGCCTCCGCGACGACGTTGCCCGCGAGCATGAAGCGGCCGTCCGCCAGCACCGCCACGGACAGGTCCGTGGAGCGCGCGGTGACGTCCGCGGCGCCGCCCTTGGGCAGGTTCACCTTGAGGCCCGCCTTGGCGCCGCCGCCCGGGCCCTGCTGGGTGATGACCGAGCTGGTCACCATGAAGATGATGAGCAGCACGAGCATCACGTCCGTCAGCGGCGTGATGTTGATCTCCGCGAAGCCCGCGCCCTCCAGCTCGTCGTCGCCCGAGCCGGGCGTCTTTCCCATGGCCATGGTGGGCGTCTCTCCTTACGAGGCGGGCTGCGGATCCGGCCGCGGGGCCGCAGGCGTGGCGCTCTCGCGCGAGGGCGTGGCTTCCGGCAGGGGCCCGCCGGCGGCGCGCTCCTTGAGGAGCTCCACGAACTCGTCGCCCAAGAGGCGCAGCTCCACCAGCACCCGGGATAGCCGGGCCTGGAAGTAGTTGTAGAAGACCATCGCCTGCACGGCGACGAGGATGCCCACGGCGGTGGCGACGAGCGCCTCGGAGATGCCCGTCATCACGGCCGCGGAGCCGCCGGTGCCGCCGGCCTCCACGTCCACGCCCAGGTCCTTGAACGAACGCATGATGCCGGCCACGGTGCCGAAGAGGCCCACGAAGGGCGTCGTCGAACCGATGGTGGCGAGCAGCCACAGGTTGCGCCGCAGCTTGAGCCCCACCTGGGCGCGCTCGCGCTCCACGGCGGACTCGATGCCGTTGCCGCCGGTGGCGCGGGAGCGCTCCCAGCGGTCGAAGCCGGCGAGGAAGATGTCGGCCGCCACGGCGTCGGAGCGCTCGGCGGCGGTGCGGGCGGCGGCCACGTCCCCCCTGAGGAGGTGCTTCTGGACGATCTCCCCCAGGTTGCGGGAGCGCTCGCTCACCCCCCAGAGGGCGATGAGCCGCTCGATGGCCACGCCCAGGGCCACCACGGAGGCGCCCAGGAGGAGGGCGAGGGTGACGCCGCCCAGGCGAAGGTAATGAAGTAGATCGTTCAGGCTCATGATGGATGACCGGGCATGCGGCCCTGGCTCACACTAGGACATATGAACCGCGCAGCCGCCGCAATCTTCCTGGCCCTCCTCTGTTCGGCCTGCCCCAAACGCCTCGAGTTCGGTCCGGAAGGCCGCATCGAGGATGCCCAGACGCTCTACCAGCACGTGCGCGAGCGGCAGGCCCGGGTCGTGAACCTGGAGGGTGACGCCAAGCTGCACGTCGACTCGCCCCAGGGCAGCGGCACCCTCTCCACGTACCTCTCCATCACCCGCCCGGCCCTCATCCACCTGGAGACGTACGACTTCTTCAACCGCCCGGTGGCCTCGCTCGTCTCCAACGGCGAGCGCTTCGGCGTCTATCAGGCGGGGGAGAACACGTACCTCCAGGGCCCCGCGAGCGCGGAGAACGTGTCCCGCTTCCTGCCTGTCGTCCTGCCGAGCGAGGAGCTGGTGGCGGTGATGCTGGGCCAGGTCCCCCTCCTGCCGCCGGAGTCCATGACCCTGGAGCTGGACGAGAAGGAGCGGGTGTACGTGCTGAAGCTCCAGCGGGGGGCCGCGACGCAGACACTCCGCGTGGACCCCAAGCACCTGCGCGTGGTGAAGAGCGAGGTCCGGGGCGTGCCGGGCTATGACCTGGCGTTCGAGGACTTCGAGCAGCGCGGCGACCAGCTCTTCCCCGGCAAGGTGCACCTCATCGCCTCCACGGCGGACACGAAGCTGGACCTGAAGTACACGGACATCCGCCTCAACGGCCGCCCGGACCTGTCGCTCTATGAGCTGGTGGCGCCCGAGGGGGCCAGGGTGGTGGACGTCGACGCACGGGGCCAGGAGGTCCGCTCGGGGGGCACGGTGTCGCCCCTGCCCCCCGCGCCGGGTTCCTGAGCATCCAGGCGTCGAAAGACAGCGCCCCGGCGCAAACCGGGTACTATGGCGCGCACGACATGGCACAGATCAAGCTCGGAGAACTGCTGATCAAGGCGAACGTCCTGCAGGAGAGCCAGCTCAAGGCGGCGCTCGCCGAGCAGGCCAAGTGGGGCGGAAAGCTGGGCGAGATCCTCGTCCGGATGAACCTCGTGTCCGAGGACATCCTCGTGCGCGCCCTGTCGAAGCAGCTCGGCATGCCGGCGGTGAACCTGGACGCCGTGCAGATGGTGCCGCCGCACGTGAAGTCCAAGATTCCGGCGCAGACCGCGCGCGACTTCTCCGTGGTGCCGCTGCAGCTGCGCGACGACGGCAAGACGCTCGTGGTCGCCATGTCGGACCCGCTCAACGTGCGGGTGCTGGACGAGCTGCGGGCCCTGTCCAAGTGCCGCATCGTGGCCAACGTGGCGGGGCGCACCTCCGTGGCGCGGGCGTTCGCGCGCCTCTACGAGGAGACGGCGGAGCTGGAGGACGCGGACACCAACTTCAAGGTGGTGGACGCGCAGGGCCGCACCGTCGTGAAGAACCTCAAGGACCTGGACCCGGCCGCCGCCGTCGCCATGTCCCCCAAGCCCGCCGCCGCTCCGCCCCGGCCTCCGCCCCCCGCGGAGGCCCCCCGTCAGGCCGCCTCCGGCAGCCCCGCGGAGCTGCTCAAGAGCGTGGAGGAGGTCCAGCGCAAGGAGGTCGCGGCGCTGAAGGCCATGGTGGAGCTGCTCATCGAGAAGGGCGTTTTCTCCCGCGAGGAATACCTCGCCAAGGTCAAGCGGTAGCCCCCGGCCATGCGCAAGAAGATTGGTGAGCTCCTCGTCCAGGCCGGAGTGGTGACGGACGAGCAGGTGAAGCAGGCCCTGGCCTCCGGACGTCGCGGCCAGGGCCGCAAGCTGGGCGAGGTGCTGGTGTCCATGGGCCTGTGCACGGGCCGGGACATCGCGCGGGCCCTTGCGGCGCAGCACGAGCTGCCCTTCGTGGAGATCCCCGAGTACATCCCGCACGGGGTGGCCTCGCTGGTGTCCATGGACTTCCAGAGCGAGCACCGGGTGCTCCTCTTCGCGTCGGAGCAGGACGGCCGCAGCGAGAAGATCCACGTCGCGGTGGAGGACCCGGGCAACCTGATGCTGGTGGACGAGCTGCGCTTCCAGCTGCGCAAGCCGCTCAAGGTGTTCGTCGCCGCGCCGGATGACATGGAACAAGCGCTCGCGCGCGGCCGGGGCGAGCCCCTGGACATCGTGGAGGCTGAACCGATGGACATGGACGAGGACGATTCGCCGGACATCCTGCCGTCGCCGCCCGCCGCCGCCGCGCGGCCCCCGGCG
>NZ_JBKGHJ010000302.1:0-10666 GCF_046520365.1 Corallococcus sp. 4LFB | reverse complement strand
CCGCCAGCCGCCGCAAGGCCTCGCGCACCGTGCCCCGGCTCACCCCATACCAGCGAGCCAGCATCCGCTCCGAGGCCAGCCGCCCATTCCTCGGCAGCCGCCCCAGCGAAATGTCCCGCTCGAGCTGCTCTTCCACGTACGCCACGAGCCCTACCCGCACCATCGCCGCCGCCCTTCTCGCCAATGCTTCGCCCATCCAACCAGAGGGGTCTGACATGGACGCGTGGGCAATCCACCCTCATCCCCTGCTTGGACAGGGCGGCCTCGAGCCCGAAGGGGCGCGAACTGGTCCGACTGTCGGACCAGTTGGCGGGCATCGCTCCCGGCAGGGCTCCTCTGCCCTTGGCCCCTCCTTGGCTTCCGCTCAAGCCCGCCGTCCTGGCCCACCGTTGCGCCCCTTGATGCGCGCGTCTTCGTGGAGCGCTTCGGGGCGCAGGAGGGGTTGACCGACTGCTGTCGGCCTGTCGGTCGCGCCGGTGTCGGGAAGGCGGCAGGGGCAGGGCCTCATGGCTGTCCGCACCGGGGCCACTTCCCGCTACCCTCCCGGCCCATGACCTCCGCTCGCGTCCCTGGCTCCCCGCTGCGGGTGGGCCTCCTTGGCTATGGCCTGTCCGGCTCGCGCTTCCATGGGCCCCTCATCGCCGCGGAGCCTGTGTTCACCCTGGCCGCAGTGGCTTCGAGCCGCGCGGAGGCCGTGGCTCGCGACTGGCCGGGCGTGCGCACCGGCACCGTGGAGTCGCTGCTGGCGGATCCGGACCTGGATGTAATCGTCGTGTGCACTCCCAATGAGCTGCATGCGTCGCTCGCGGAACGGGCGCTGCGCGCGGGCAAGCACGTGGTCGTGGAGAAGCCGTTCACGCTGGACGTGGGCGAAGCGCTTCGGCTGGACGCGCTCGCGAACGAGCGGGGCCTGTGCCTCACC
This sequence comes from Corallococcus sp. 4LFB, assembly GCF_046520365.1. Lineage (NCBI taxonomy): Bacteria > Pseudomonadati > Myxococcota > Myxococcia > Myxococcales > Myxococcaceae > Corallococcus > Corallococcus sp. 4LFB. The sequence continues at coordinate 9,744 of NZ_JBKGHJ010000302.1, read as the reverse complement.
GTGTTCCACAACCGGCGCTGGGACGGCGACTTCCTCACCGTGCGCCAGCTGCTGGAGCAGGGACGGCTGGGGACGCTCTACAGCGTGGAGAGCCACTTCGACCGCTTCCGGCCCCAGGTGAAGGCGCGCTGGAAGGAGCAGGACGTGCCCGGTGGCGGCACGCTGTGGGACCTGGGCTCGCACCTCGTTGATCAGGCCGTGCAGCTCTTCGGCGTGCCGGAGTCCGTGTCCGCGGACCTGGGCCGGCAGCGCCCGGGCGCGCAGGGCACGGACTGGTTCCACTTGGTGCTGCGCTACGGCACGCTGCGCGTGGTGCTGCACTGCGGCTCCGTGGTGCACGACCCGTGGCCCCGCTTCGTGTTGCAGGGGGACCGGGATGCGTACGTGAAGTCCGCGCTGGATCCGCAGGAGGGCCAGCTCGAAGCGGGCCTGCGTCCCGGCCATCCGGAGTTCGGCCGTGAGCCCCCGGAGCGCCATGGCCGCTTGCTGGCCTCGGGAGAGACCGTCGCCACCGTGCCCGGTGACTACGGCCAGTTCTACCGGCAACTCGGCGCCGCCATCCTCCACGGCGCACCGGTGCCCGTGACGGCCCTGAGCGCGAGCGAGACGGTGCGCGTCCTCCAGGCGGCGCTCCTGAGCGACGGGGAGGGCCGCCGCATCACCCTGCCCCCTCGGGGCTGAGTCAGAGCACCTTCTCCAGCACCAGGAACGTGGGCGACGTGTAGCCCGCGTGCGTGCCGTGGGAATGGAAGCCGTAGCCCTGGCGCGCGTACCACGCGTGGTGCGACGTGAGCGCGAGCCGGACCGACAGTCGCACCCGCGTCTGGCCCAGCTCGCGCGCTCGGGACTCCACCGCCTGCATGAGGCGCAGTGACACGCCTTGCCCCCGATACGGCGGCAGCACCGCGAGCCGGTCCAGGTACAGGTGGTCCGCCTTCGGATGGAAGAACACGCAGCCGAAGAGGACGCCGTCCGCCTCCGCGACGAAGGCGCCGCCGTCCGAAAGCTCGCGCTTCACCACGGCCTCCGTCTTGCCGTGCGCGCTGGAGGGCGGATCCAGGCGGCCCCGGTATTCCTCGAAGGCGTCGCGCAGTACCTGCGTGAGCCGCGCGGCATCGGTGCTCACGGCTTCGCGGATCAGGGAGGACTCGGGCATTCCCGAAGTCTAGTGGAAACATCAGGCGCGGGCGTTCCACCACCACGGTGAAACACCGCTGAGACACGTGACCAGACACCGGGCGTGGAGCGGAATTCCCGCGCTGTTCCCCTCTTCGTGCCTCCGCGCGCCCGAGCGGGCTGACAGCCAGGCCCCCGTGCGCAAATCGCTGCGGTCGTGTCGGAGGGACTGTCTACTATCCCGCGCGCTCGCGAGCCGGGAGAGCCGTTACACCGCCTTCCCGTGCGTTCGCGAGTCCCCCTCCAAGGAGTCGCAGGCCCATGGCTTCCACCCCTGAGCAGAAGCGCGCGCGGCTGGCGGAACTGCTGCGCGAGAAGCGCCGCCCCACGTCGCGTGTCCCGGCGTCGTTCGGTCAGGAGCGCATGTGGTTCCAGGAGCGGCTGGCGCCAGGGCAGGCCGGGTTGAACCTGCTCTATTCGGTGCGCCTGGAGGGACGGCTCGACGTGCCCTCACTGGCGGGCAGCCTGAACGAAGTGGCGCGCCGCCACGCGGTGCTGCGCACCTCCTTCGTGGAGCAGGACGGGCGGCCGTGGCAGCGCATCGCGCCCGAGCTGGACGTGCCCCTTCCCGTCGTGCCGGTGGCGGACTCCGAGGAGGCCTGGCGCCGGCTGCACGAGGAGGCCCGCGCGCCGTTCGACCTGGAGCAGGGGCCGCTGCTGCGCGCCGTGCTGTTCGCCGTCTCTCCGGCCGAACACCTGATGCTGCTCGCGCTGCATCACACCGTGTCCGATGGCTGGTCCATGGGCCTGCTGGTGCACGAACTGGGCGTCCTCTACGAAGCCCTGGTTTCAGGGAGAACACCCGAGCTGCCCGCGCTGGCGTTGCAGTACGGGGACTTCTCCGTTTGGCAGCGCGAGGCGTTGAAGGGCGAGGCGCTGGAGGCGGCGCTCGACGTGTGGCGTGCGCGGCTGGATGCGCGGGCCGTGCTGTCGTTGCCCACGGACCGGCCCCGGACCGGACAGGCGGACAGCCGCGGCGCGACCGTGTCCGCGATGCTGCCGGGCGCGCTGGTCCAGCGGCTCACGGCCCTGGCGGGACAGGAGGGCACCACCCTCTTCACCGTGTTGCTCGCGGGGTTCAAGCTGCTGCTCCTGCGCTACTCCGGCCAGGACGACCTCACGGTCGGCACGCCTGTCGCGGGACGCTCGCGCGCGGAGCTGGAGCCGCTGGTCGGGTTGTTCGTCAACACGCTCGCGCTGCGCACGTCGCTCGCGGGGGACCCGTCGTTCCGCGCGCTCATCAGCCGCGTGCAGGCGACGTCGGTGGAGGCCTTCGCCCATCAGGACGTGCCCTTCGAGAAGCTGGTGGAGGTCCTCCAGCCTCCGCGCCACCTGGACGTGCCGCCGTTCTTCCAGGTGATGTTCGTGCTGCAGAACACGCCCCTTCCGGCCGTGCGGCTGCCGGGGTTGTCGCTGGACGCGCAGCTCGTGGACAGCGGCTTCGCGCAGTTCGACCTGACCCTCTTCGCCTTCGAACAGGCTGACGGCCTGCGCCTCACCGCCGAGTACCGCACCGCCCTCTTCGACGCGGCCACGATGGTGCGGCTGATGGGCCACCTGCGGGTCCTGCTGGAGGACGCCGTCTCCCGGCCGGAGGCGCGCCTGTCGGAGCTGTCCCTGCTGGATGCGGCGGAGCGGCAGCGCGTGCTCCAGGCGTGGAACGGGCCCGTTGAGGCGTACCCGCGTGGGGTGCTGCTGCATCAGCTCGTGGAAGCGCAGGTGGCCCGCACGCCGGACGCGGTGGCCGTCACATTTGGAGAGACGGCGCTCACGTATGCGCAGCTGGATGCGCGGGCCAACCAGCTCGCGTGGCACCTGCGGTCGATGGGCGTGGGGCCGGAGGTTCGCGTCGGGTTGATGCTGGAGCGGTCGCTGGAGCTGGTGGTGGCGCTGCTCGCGACGTTGAAGGCGGGAGGAGCGTACGTTCCCCTGGATCCGTCCCTGCCCGCGAGGCGGCTCGCGTGGATGTTCGAGGATGCCCGGCCCGCCGTGGTGCTCCTCCAGGAGCGGCTGGCGGCGCGGCTACCGGCCGGTGACGGCGTGCCGGTGTTCCAGGTGGATTCCCAGTGGGCGGAGGTGGCGCGGCAGCCGTCCGCGGAGCTTCCTCCGGTGGGCTCCGCGGACGCCCTGGCGTACGTCATCTTCACCTCCGGGAGCACGGGGCGGCCGAAGGGTGCGATGAACGCGCACGCCGGCATCGTCAACCGGCTCCTGTGGATGCAGGGGGCGCTGCCGCTGTCGCCGGACGATGCGGTGTTGCAGAAGACGCCGTTCAGCTTCGACGTGTCCGTGTGGGAGTTCTTCCTGCCACTGATGACGGGCGCTCGGCTGGTGGTGGCGCGGCCCGGTGGACACCAGGAGCCGGAGTATCTGGCGGACCTCATCGCCCGGGAGCGCGTCACCGTCACGCACTTCGTGCCGTCCATGCTCCAGGCGTTCCTGGACGCGCCCGGCCTGGAGCGGTGCTCGGCGCTGCACCAGGTGGTGTGCAGCGGTGAAGCGCTGGCGTTGGAGCTGGCCGAACGGTGCCTGACGCGGCTACCCGGGGTCCGGCTGCACAACCTCTATGGCCCCACCGAGGCCGCGGTGGAGGTCACCGCGTATGAGTGCGTGCGCGGGGCGATGGGCCGCTCCGTGCCCATCGGCCATCCGGTGGCGAATACGCGGATCCGGCTGCTGGATGCGTCACTGCGGCCCGTGCCCCAGGGGGTTCCCGGCGAGCTGTTCATCGGAGGCGTGCAGGTGGGGCGTGGCTACCTGGGCCGGCCGGACCTGACCGCGGAGCGCTTCATCCCCGACGCGTACAGCGACACGCCCGGGGCCCGGCTGTACCGCACGGGGGACCTCGCCCGGTGGCTGCCCGACGGCGCCATCGAGTACCTGGGCCGCACCGACTTCCAGGTGAAGGTGCGCGGGCTGCGCATCGAGCTGGGGGAGATTGAAGCCGCGCTGGAGCAGCACCCGACGGTGCGGCAGGCCGTCGTCGTGGCGTTGCCCGGCATCACGGCGAGCGACACGCGGCTGGTGGCGTACCTCGTCGGCGGGGCGGACGTGCCGGAGGCGGAGGTCCTTCGGACGTTCCTCGCGGAGAAGCTCCCCGAGTACATGGTGCCCGGGGCCTTCGTCCCGCTGGACGCCCTGCCCCTGACGTCCAGCGGCAAGGTCGACCGCAAGGCCCTGCCCGCGCCGGACGTCGTCGCGGCCGTGGCGCCTGAGTACGTGGCGCCGCGCACGCTCACGGAGGAGCGGCTGGCTTCGCTGTGGGCGGAGTTGCTGCGCGTGGAGCGCGTGGGCGTGCATGACGACTTCTTCGCGCTGGGCGGCCATTCGCTGCTCGCTACACAGCTGCTTTCACGCATCCGGGCGGCGTTGCAGGTCGAGCTGCCCCTGCGCTCGGTGTTCAAGACGCCCACGCTCGCGGCCCTGGCGTCCGTCCTGGATGAGGCCCAGGGGCGGACCCCGGGTTCGCGGACGCCGCCCCTGCGGCCCGTGTCCCGGGATGGAGAGCTGGCGCTGTCCTTCGCGCAGCAGCGCCTGTGGTTCCTGGAGCAGCTTCAGCCTGGCTCCGTTGCCTACAACCTGCCTGGGAGCGTCCTGCTCGAAGGCGTGCTTCACGTTCCCGCATTGCGGCAGGCCCTGGATGCGTTGGTCCAGCGTCATGAGGTGCTGCGCACCACGTTCGCCGCTGGAGCACATGGCCCCGTTCAGCGCATCGAGGCCGATGCGGCGTGCCCGTTCGAGTTCGTGGACCTGGCCGCGCTGCCACCGAGCACGCGCGAGGCCCGGCTGCGGGACTTCATCTCCGAGCAGGCACAGCGGCCTTTCGATCTGGCTCGGGGCCCCATCTTCCGCGCGGTGCTCGTGCGGATGGAGGAGACGCGGCACGTGCTGCTCGTGCTCACGCACCACATCGCTTCGGACGGCTGGTCCACGGGGGTGCTCGTGCGCGAGCTGGTGGCCCTGTACCGGGCCTCTGCTTCCGGCGCGCAGGCTTCGCTTCCGCCACTTCCCATCCAGTACGCGGACTTCGCCGCTTGGCAGCGGCAGTGGCTTCAGGGGGATGTGCTCAAGGCGCAGCTTGCGTGGTGGCGTGAGCAGCTCACGGGGGCGCCTCCGCTCTTGAGGCTTCCCACGGACCGGCCTCGTCCGGCGGCGCAGACGTTCTCGGGGGACCTGCTTCCGGTCCGACTGCCCCGGAAGCTCATGGAAGGAGTTCATGCGGTGGCGAGGCAGTCCGGCGCCACGCCGTTCATGGTGCTGCTGGCCGCGTACCAGCTCCTGCTGTCGCGGTATGCCGGGCAGGACGACGTCAGCGTGGGCGCTCCGATCGCGGGCCGCACCCGGGCGGAGACGGAGGGGTTGATCGGCTTCTTCGTCAACACGCTCGTGCTGCGGGCGCGCGTCGACCCGCGCGCTTCGTTCCAGACACTGCTGGCGCAGGTGCGCGCCACCACGCTCGGCGCCTTCGAACACCAGGACGTTCCCTTCGAGAAGCTGGTGGAGGAGCTCCAGCCCGCGCGCGACCCGAGCCACTCGCCCCTCTTCCAGGTCACCCTCACCCTCCAGAACGCGCCCACCGCGGAGTGGCGGCTGCCGGGCCTCACGCTGCGCGAGCTGCCTCCGTCGTTCACGCCGTCGAAGTACGACTTCAGCCTCATCCTGGAGGAGTCGCCGGAGGGCTTCACCGGGAGCCTCCACTACAACACCGACCTCTTCGACGCGGCCTTCCTCCAGGGGCTGATGCGGGGCTACGCCACGTTGCTGGAGGCGCTTCCCGCGCAGCTGGAGGTTCCGGTGGAACTCCTGCCGCTCATGCCCACGGAGGCACGGCGCCAGGTGCTGGAGGACTGGAGCGGGGTCGCCAGCGTCCGGGACTTCTCCACGCAGTCCATCCCGTCTTGCTTCGCGGAGCAGGTCGCGCGGGCGCCGGACGCGGCGGCGCTCGTGTCCGAGGCCGGCAGCCTGACCTATGCGCGGCTGGAGGCCCGGGCGAACCAGCTCGCGCACCACCTGCGCGCTTCGGGCATCGCGGAGGGCAGCCGCATCGCGGTGCTGTTGCCCCGCTCGGCGGAGCTCATCGTTTCGCTGCTGGCCGTGCTCAAGGCCGGGGCGGCCTATGTCCCCATCGACCTGCATGCCCCGCCCGAGCGCAAGTCCCTCCTGCTGGAGCAGTCCGGGGCGGCGCTGGTCATCACGATGGAGGCGCTCGCGGATGAGCTGCCCTCGCTGATGACGCCGCTGGTGCTGCTGGACGCGGACGCGGCCCGGGTGGCGTCACGTCCGCAGACCGCCGTGCCGGAGCAGCGCTCGGAGGGGGACCGGCTGGCCTATGTCCTCTTCACCTCGGGCTCCACGGGGACGCCCAAGGGCGTCTGCGTTCCGCATCGCGCCGTGCTGCGGCTGGTGGTGGACACCGGCTTCATGTGCTTCGGCCCGGAGGAGGTCGTCCTGCAGCTCGCGCCGGCCGCGTTCGATGCGTCCACCCTCGAAGTCTGGGGAGCGCTGCTGCATGGCGCCCGGCTGGTGCTGGCGCCTCCGAGCGAGCTGTCCCTCGCGCGCATCGCGGCGGTCCTCACCGAGCACCAGGTCACCACGCTGTGGCTCACGGCCGCCCTCTTCGAACAGATGGCCGTGCACCAACCGGAGGCCCTCTCCTCCGTGGCGCAGGTGCTGGCGGGCGGCGACGTGCTCCCGGCGTCCCGGGTGCGGGAACACCTGGCCCGGTTGCCTCCGGGCGCGGTGCTGATCAACGGCTACGGGCCCACGGAGAACACCACCTTCTCCGCCACCCACCCGATGCACGCGGGCGACGCGGTGGGGACCTCCGTTCCCATCGGGCGTCCGCTGCCCCACTCCACCGCCTACGTGCTGGACCCGGCGATGCGGCCGGTGCCTCCTGGCATGCCTGGGGAGCTGTACGTCGGCGGCGAAGGGCTGGCGTGGGGCTACCTCCACCAGCCCGCCCTCACCGCCGAGCGCTTCGTGCCCCATCCGTTCAGCACGGCGCCGGGGGCGCGGCTCTACCGCACGGGCGACAGGGCGCGCTGGCGCGCGGAGGGCTCGCTGGAGTTCCTGGGGCGCACCGACTTCCAGGTGAAGCTGCGCGGCTTCCGCATCGAACCGGGCGAGGTCGAGGCCGCCTTGCGCCTCCTGCCGGGTGTGCGGGAAGCGGTGGCCGTGGTGCGCGAGGACGTCGCCGGAGACAAGCGGCTGGTGGCCTACGTCGTTGGCGAGTCGCTGGATGGGCAGGCCCCGCGCTCCGCGCTCCAGGAGCGGCTCCCCGACTACATGATCCCCAGCGCCTTCGTGGTGCTGGACGCCCTGCCCCTCAACGCCAACGGCAAGCTGGACCGTTCCGCCCTTCCCGCTCCCGAGGCGCCCGTGGCCTCCGCGGACCGGTACGTCGCGCCTCGCGACGCGGTGGAGGAACAGCTCGCCGCCCTCTTCGCCGAGGTGCTGCACGTGGCTCGCGTGGGCATCCACGATGACTTCTTCGACCTGGGGGGCCACTCCCTGCTGGCCACGCAGGTGGTGTCGCGCGTGCGCTCGACGCTGGGCGTGGAGCTGCCGCTGGGCGACCTCTTCGCCGCTCCCACGGTGGAGACGCTCGCGGTCCGGGTGGCGGCGCTGCGCTCGCGGGGCGACTCCCGCCCTGGCACTCCGCCGCTCGTGGCGGTGCCTCGCTCCGGCCCCGTGCCGCTCTCCTACGCGCAGCAGCGGCTGTGGTTCCTGGATCAACTCCAGCCCGGCAGCGCCTTCTACAACGTGCCCGGCATCCTGGTGCTCGACGGAGCGCTGGATGCCCCCGCGCTGGAGCGGTCCCTCCAGGCCCTGGTGCGGCGCCATGAAGTCCTGCGCACCACGTTCGCGTCCGAAGGAGACTCGCCGGTCCAGCGGATCCACTCCGATGGGACGCTCACGCTGTCCGTCGTCTCGCTGGAGGCCACTCCCGACGACCGCCGCGAAGCCGAGGCGCACCGTCACGCCGCCTCCGAAGCAGTGCGGCCCTTCGACCTGGGCACGGGGCCCCTCGTGCGCGCCGTGCTGCTGCGGCTGGATCCACGGCGTCACTGGCTGCTCCTCACGCTGCACCACATCGTCTCCGACGGTTGGTCCATCGGGGTCTTCGCGCGGGAGCTGGGCTCGCTGTACCGGGCCTTCGCTTCGGGTCAGGCTCCGGCGCTGACGCCCCTGCCCCTCCAGTACGCGGACTTCGCGGTGTGGCAGCGCTCCTGGCTCCAGGGGGACGTGCTCCAGGCGGAGCTGGACTGGTGGCGGCGGCAGCTCCATGGCGCGCCCACCGCGTTGGAGTTGCCCACCGACCGGCCGCGCCCCTCCGCGCAGTCGTTCCGGGGGGCGTCGCTTCCCGTGTCGCTGACCAGGGGCGTGTCCGACGCGGTGAAGGCGCTGGCGGCCCGGGAAGGCGCCACGCCGTTCATGGTGCTGCTCGCGGGCTTCCAGCTGCTGCTGGCTCGCTACTCGGGGCAGGACGACGTGCTCGTGGGCTCCGCCATCGCCAACCGCAACCGCGCGGAGGCGGAGGGGCTCATCGGCTTCTTCGTCAACACGCTGGTGCTGCGCGCGCGCATCGACCCGGGGGACTCGTTCAGGACGCTGCTGGCCCAGGTGAAGGCGACGACGCTCGCGGCGTATGCCCACCAGGACCTCCCCTTCGAGAAGCTGGTGGAGGGCCTGCAGGGCGCGCGGGACCTGAGCCGCGCTCCGCTGTTCCAGGTGGCGTTCACGTTCCAGAACGCCCCCGTGGGAGCGCTGGACCTCCCCGGCCTGCGCCTGGCGCTGCGCGGCGGGGCCATCACCACCGCGAAGTTCGACCTGGACTTCAGCCTCCAGGAGCGGGACGGCGCGTTCAGCGGGGACCTCGGCTTCAGCACCGACCTCTTCGACCCCGCCACCGTCGCCCGGATGATGGCGCACTTCGAGGTGCTGCTCGGCGCGCTCACGGCCCGCCCCGAAGCGGGGGTGCGGGAGCATTCGCTGCTCGGCGGTGATGAACGCCAGCGCGTGCTCGTTGACTGGAACGCCACACGTCGTCCGCTGACGCCCCGCACCGTCCCGGAGCTGTTCGCGGCCCAGGTCCTGCGGACTCCCGGCGCGGTGGCCGTCCAGCACGAGGGGCAGGTGCTCACCTACTCGGCGCTGGCGGCGCGGGCGCGGCGGCTGGCCTTGCGCCTGCGGGCCTGCGGGCTCCGGCCCGAGGCCCGGGTCGCGCTGTGCGTGGAGCGGGGGCTGGAGCTGGTGGTGGGGATGCTCGGCATCCTGGAGGCGGGCGGCTGCTACGTGCCCATGGACCCGGCTATCCGCGCTCCCGCCTCGCGTTCATGTTCGAGGACGCGGGTGTCTCCGCGGTGGTGGGCCAGCGGGAGCTGCTGGATGCGCTCCCCGCGCATTCCCTGCCCACGGTGTGCCTGGGGCCGGACACGGAGGAGCCCGGTCAGGAACCGGCGCCCTCTTCCGAGGACGTCGCCGTGCGGCCGGAGCAGCTGGCTTACGTGCTCTACACGTCGGGCTCCACGGGCACGCCCAAGGGCGTGGGCATCACGCACCACT
>NZ_JBKGHJ010000301.1:0-10691 GCF_046520365.1 Corallococcus sp. 4LFB | reverse complement strand
TAACGCGGGCGCATCAAGGCCACGGGCCTCCCCGCGGGAGCGTTCCCCCAGGGCCTCGTCCTGCTCGGTGACTGAAGCGGGGGGCTTGAAGCCATGCCCCTCCACGCAAGAGCGTGCCTTCAGGGCCTCGTCCTGCTCGGTGACTGACGTGGAGGCGTTGAAGCCACGTCCCTCCACGCAAGAGCGTGCCTCAATTGCCGCGTCCTGCTCGGAGACTGACGCGGACGCAGTGGGGCCACGCTCCTCTACACAAGAGCGTGCTTCCAGCGCCTCATCTTGCGCGGTGGATGACGTGGGGGCTTCGAGGAGGTTCTCCTCTGTGCGGTAGTCCTCGGGGGATGCATGCCCCTGGGGAACAGGAGCGAAGGCGTCCAACACGCCCTCATCGCATGCCTTCAGCAGCGCCGGCAGCTGGTTCTGAATCGCCCGCGCGTCGCGATCGCCCAAGGCGTGCATCGCGCACACGGCCCACTGGCGCAGCGACTCTCCGCCCATGAAGGACTGCAGCCGGGCTGCTTTGCCCCTCATGGCCCGTTGCAGTGACTGGATGAGGAGAAGGTGCCCGGGGCGGGCCGCCGCCTGGGCCGCCAACCGCAACAATTCGAATTCCAATTGCGCGCACCGTGCACCCGGCTCCCAGCGCGCCAGGTCCCAGAGATTGAAGCAGGTGGCCTCCAACTGGTGCCGGTCCGCCTCCGAGGCACTCGCGCAGCAGTCGGCCAGCAGCTCCACCAGCACCTGCCGCTTGAGGCTGAAGTAGCCCTCCAAGAGCCGCCGGCATTCCTCGGAGCGCTCGTCATGCAGCGCCATGCCCAGGTTCTCCAGCGTCAGCGACTCGTCCAGCGCCACCGCACGCGCCACACGCCCGGGGCGCTGCACCACCAGGCCTCGCGCCGCCAGCCGCCGCAATGCCTCGCGCACGGTGCTTCGGCTCACTCCGTAGCGACGCGCCAGCACCTGCTCCGAGCCCAGTTGCCCATTCCTCGGCAGCCGCCTCAGCGATATCTCGCGCTCCAGCTGCTCCTCGACGTACGCCACGAGCCCCACCTGCACCATCACCGTCCGCCTCCTCGCCCAATCCTCGCTCATCCAACCAGATGGGTCTGACATGGACGCGAGGGCCTACCGTCCTCGCCGCCTGTCGGGAAGGCGCAGCCTGCGGCCTCATAGGGCGCGAACCTGTCCGACAGTCGGACCGGTTTGTCGGAACCGGGCTCCCGGTGGGCGCCCCCGTCCGCGGCCCCGCCCTGGCGTCCGCTCCTGCACCTCGTCGCGGTCCGCCACGGCGCTCCGCAAGGCGCGCGTCCTCGCGGAGGCCTTCGGGACGCACGGTTCGTCGAGGCGCTTCTGGCGACGTGCCGGTGCGCGGGCGGCTCTGCCGCCTGGGGCTCCGTGAACGGGTCCGTGCCAGCTGGCGGAGTCGTCCGGTGTGGCGGAGGTCCTGGTGCTCCACGTGGCATCCCGCGGTGCCTCGGGTCCTCGCGCGTCAGGGCCCTTCCTCTACACTGCGCCGATCATGCTCCGCTCCCTCTGCGTCCTTCTCTGCTGTCTGCCGGCCAGTGTGCTCGCGGCCTCCGAGTCCTGGCTCGTGACGACCGACCTGTGGGGCAATCCCGCCTATCAACTGCTCACCCTGGAGCGCGACGGGAAGCGGCTCTCCGGAGAACTGGACGGGGATGCGCTGAGCGGGGAGCGCACGGGCAACGCCGTCCACTTCGTCGTCACGGACTCGCGTCGACAGACCTATGTCTTCGACGGCCAGGTGAAGGGTGAAGCGCTCCGCGGCACCGCGGACTACCCCGACAGCAACAACCCGAAGGCGCGGGTGCCGCATGCCTTCTCGGCGCGGCTGCTTCCCTCGCGGCCCTCCGGGGCTCCGCGCGTGCACGACTTCACGCCCACCTCGTGGTCCAACGCGTTCACCGCGCACCGCGCGCCGGTGCTGACGGTCTGGCCGGGCGACACGGTGCGGACCTCCACGCTCGATTCCGGTGGCATGGACGCGAAGGGCGTCACCCGCGCCCTCTTTGGCAACCCGCAGACGGGGCCCTTCTTCATCGCCACCGCGAACCCGGGCGACACGCTGGCCATCCGCATCCGCCGGCTCAAGCTGAACCGCACGTTCGCGGACAGCCTGGACAGCATCGTGGGCCGCGCCCTCACGACGGGCCTCGCCGCGAAGGCGACGGAGCTGGGCAAGCCCGTGCGCTGGAGGCTCGACCCCGAGCGCGGGGTCGCGAGCCCGGAGACTCCGACGGAGCGCCTGAAGGCCTTCACCGTGCCGCTGCGGCCCATGCTGGGCGGTCTGGCGGTGGCGCCCGGCTTTGGCGCCCCGCCCCTGTCCACCGGCGACACGGGCCGCTACGGCGGCAACATGGACTTCAACGAGGTGGTGGAGGGCAACACCGTCTACCTGCCCGTGGCGCAGCCCGGAGCGCTCCTCTACCTGGGCGACGCGCACGCCGCCCAGGGCGATGGTGAGACGTCGCAGTACGCGCTGGAGACCTCCATGGACGTCGAGTTCACCGTGGACGTCCTGCACGGCAAGCCGCCGCCCTCGACGCCCCGCGTGGAGTCGCCCACGCACCTGATGGCGCTGGGCAGGGCGGCTCGCTGGATGATGCCCTGCGCTCCGCGACGCAAGGCCTGACGCAGTGGCTGGAGCAGGACTACGGGCTCACGCTGTCGGAGAGCGCGCAGGTGCTGGGCAGCTCCGTGCAGTACGTCGTCGCGAACCTCGCGGGGCGCAGCGTGGGGGTCGCCGCGAAGCTGGACAAGGCGCGGCTCCAGGCGCTCCGGCCCTCGGGGAGGTGACCTTCCGCCTGACGGTGTCCGGGGAGGCGCCCCGCCTCCGGAAAAGGGGCGAAATGCCGTGGCCAGGGAGCATGGACGGCGACAACGCCCTGATGGGCAAGGTGATGTCGCTCGTCGTGAACAGGGACACGATGCTCGGCAAGGGCTTCGAGCGGGGGCTCGCGAAGCTGGGCACCTCCGCGCGGAGCGGTGCCCCGTCCACCACCGAGAGCGCCCCGCCCGGCGCGCCCCCCGCCCCGGTGCTCTGCGGGCCGCGCCTCAGTCCTCCAGCGCCCGGTATGCGTTCCTGGAGAACTCCATGGCCAGGGCCAGGTCGTCGGGGCCCTGCATCCTTCGCTGGTGCAGGAGGAGCGCCGTCAGGTCCTGCTGGGGATCGATGAAGAACATCGGGCCGTAGCCGCCGCCCCAGCCGTAGCGGCCCGCGGTGGGGGAGACGCCATCCGGCTTCGTGGTGACGGACCCGCCGAAGCCCCACCCCGACGCATCCCAGAAGCCGGGGAAGAAGGGCGAGGCGGCCTTCTGCTCCTCTGGAAGCTGATCCGTCAGCATCTCCTGGATGCTCGCGCGGGACAGCACGCGGGTGTCTCCGGCCTGGCCACCACCCAGCAGCATCCGGCAGAAGGCCAGGAGGTCATCCGCCGTGGACACCAGCCCGCCCTGGCCTCCTCCCGAAAGGAAGGCGGGAGGCCGCGACCAGTCGCTGTTCGCGGGCGTGTCCCAGGCCTCCAGCGTGCCCGTGGCCGGGTCGCGAGCGCAGGCCGTCGTGAGCCGGTCGAGCTTCTCCGCGGGCACGACGAACGCCGTGTCTTTCATGCCCAGGGGCACGAAGAGCCGCTCGCGCAGGAAGTCGTCGAAGCGCATGCCCGACGCCCGCGCGACCAGCACGCCCAGGACCTCATAGCCCGTGTGATAGGCCCACCGCTCTCCGGGTTGATGGAGCAGCGGCAGCGTGCCCAGCCGGCGCATGAACTCGTCGGGTGGATCCGTGAGGGCATGGAAGCCGGGCGCCACCCGGGCCTCGTCCATGGCCCGCTGGAGGGGCTGCGTGCCGGGCGGGGCCATCACCGCGCCCAGGCCCCAGCGCAGCGTGAGCAGGTCGCGCACGGTGATGGCGCGCTTCGCGGGGACGGTGTCGTCGAGCGGACCGTCGGGCCTGCGCAGGACCCGGCGGTTCGCCAGCTCCGGCAGCCACGGGTCCACGGCGCCGTCGAGCGACAGCTTCCCTTCCTCCACGAGCATCAGCGTGGCCACCGCCGTGATGGGCTTGGCCATGGACGCGAGGCGGAAGAGGCTGTCCCGCCGCATGGGCGGACCGTCGGTGAGGTCCCTCGTTCCCAGCGCGTCGACGTGCACGCTGTCCCCGCGCGCCACCAGGGCGACGAGGCCGGGCAGCTCCCCGCGCTCGACGTGGCCGCGCAGGGCGGACGTCAGGTCGGCGAGCCGGGTCCGGGAGAGACCGCGAAGCGCTTTGCCAGGGTTGGACATGCGCTCGAGTGTAGACCCGCGCGGAAGGCCGCGAGCCCGTGTTCGTGGGAAGGGCCGTGCGCTCAACGCTTCGCGAGGACGAAGGCGGTGACCGAGTAGCGCTGGTGGCCCTGCGCCGCGGACGTCCACTCCGTCACGCGGTGGGGGGCGCCCCTCGCGCGGAAGATGAACACCGAGTTGAAGAGCGGGGGGACGCGCATCAGGTCCGCGTCCGCTTCAGGATGCCGGAAGGTGAGGACGCCGCCGAAGCGGTCCTCCCAGGGGCGCGTGAAGTTGTAGACGACGGCGAGCCCCTCCTCGTCCGTGTCCCGGTGTTCGGGGAAGTGCTCGCCCGCCTCCATGCGCGACACCTGCACCTGCCGGGTCTCCAGGGGCTGGGGCCAGCCCACCAGCGCGGCGTGGAAGGCCGCGCCGTCGTCGCTCTTGAGCCACGCGCAGAAGTCCGTCAGGGCGGAGGGCGCCTGCTGATCCAACGGCGCGATGTGCAGGGCATAGGCGCCGTGATGGTGGCGCACGAAGCGCGCGGCGCGCAGGGCCTGGTGCATCGCCTCGGCGCGCTCGGGGAAGAGGACGTCCCGGAGGCAGACGTGTGGCACCCGGCCACCTGCCGCGAACTCCCGGCGGATGGCGGCGTGCAGCGCTTCGGACGCGGACGCCAGCCGCGTCCAGGCGGTCGCGGACGGCGGGAACACCTCCGGCTTCGGAGGACGGACGGGGCCGAAGATGCTGTCGGCGAAGTCCGCGATGAAGAACCCGCTCGGGCGCTCAGGCCTTGGAGACGAGGTAGCTGGCGAGCCGGGTGATGACTTTGCCGTCGCGCGGGTCATCGAAGAAGGAGATGGCGGGAGTGGGGTTGAATTCAAGCGCCACGAAGGCGCCCTCGGGCGTGCGCCGCAGGTCCACCGCCGTGAAGACCATGCCCAGCGCCTTGGCGCCCTTGAGGCACAGCGCCCAGGCGTCCTCCGGCAGGCGGGCGGGCTTCACCCGGTGCAGGTTCTGCCGCGCGTCCACCACGCCGTCGGTGGGGATGTGGAAGGCGGCCACGGGCTCGCCGTCGAGCACGTAGGCGCGGAACTCGTCGCCGGCGACCTGCTCCTGGAACAGCACGGGGCAGTTGGCGAGCAGCTGGAGCCGCTCGTCGGTGAGGTCCGCTGGCTCCACCTTGCGCACCATCGCGCCGCCGCCCAGCGGCTTGTAGATGACGGACCCGTGGCGCGCGACGAACTCGCGCACCGCGTCCGGCGAAGCGGTGGCCAGGCTGCTGGGGACGGGGATGCGGTGACGGCGCAGCAGGGCCAGCTGGTGCAGCTTCAGGTAGTGCAGCTCCACCGCCTCCAGCGGGTTGACGAACGAGCCGCCGCGCCGGTGGAGCGAGCGCAGCACGGAGTGCAGGAAGGACTGGCGCTCCCGCTCCGCCAGGTACTGCTCCTGCCAGCGCGGGAAGTTGCGCCCGGACAGGGCCTCGGCCTCGGGGACCGGCAGCGAGAGGCGCACGTTCTTGAGGTAGAAGGAGCGCAGGTCGCTGAGACATTCACCGTCCCAGTGCACGTCGCCGTCCTCCCAGCTCAACGCGGCGGAGTCGGGCACCCGGTCCGTCTCCAGGACGACGGCTCGCGCGCGGCGGCGCTCCACCGCTTCAGCGACGAAGCGGGTGGCGTCATCCGAACGCGAGCCGATGACCACGACCTTCTTGCGGGACGTCATGGGGGCCGTGACTTCACCTTCCGGTCGCTCAGACCGGGCTGTCCATCTTGACCTTCACGATGCCGCCATCCAGGGGCTTGAGGTCCGGCAGCTTCGCGCCACGGGTGGGGTCATCCATCATGACCTTCACGACGCCGATGTCTTCCGGCGGCTTGAAGTCCGGCAGCTTCCATCCGCCGGTGGGGTCGTCCATCCGGATCTTCACCCG
This sequence comes from Corallococcus sp. 4LFB, assembly GCF_046520365.1. Taxonomy (NCBI): domain Bacteria; kingdom Pseudomonadati; phylum Myxococcota; class Myxococcia; order Myxococcales; family Myxococcaceae; genus Corallococcus; species Corallococcus sp. 4LFB. Next base: position 4,480 of record NZ_JBKGHJ010000301.1, on the reverse strand, counting down.
GCCGCCGTCCGCCGGGGGCTTGATGCTGGGGCCGCCCGTGTCGCCGCCACGGAGGGGGTCGTCCGCGATGATCTTCACGATGACGCCGCCGTCGTCCGGGTTCTGGATGCTGTCGTTCTTGCCCTTCACGAAGCGGTCCGCGAGCTCGCGGGCCTTCGGGGTCAACTTCACCTGCTCGAAGACGTCCCGCACCTGGTTCTTCAGCTGGGGGCTCAGCTTGCCGGCGTCGGCGCCCTGGAGCGCCTTCTTCAGGGCCGGAGCGCCCACTGCCTTGCCGTCCGTGCTGGCGGTCTTCAGGGCGCTCTTCAGCGACGACACGAAGCCCGTTGGGGCCTTGATCTGGGTCATGGGGAGTCCTTTGCGAGGAGTTATCGCCACCTCCGTGTCAGGAGTTGCTTGATTCTCTGAAGGTAAGAGTTCCCGTGGAGTCCCAGGGACCTGGGCGCCCCCTGGCCGCCCGATGCCTTTCATTCGCGCGGGGGCGACCCAACCCTTGAAGAAGAGGGGAGGAGACACCATGGCGACCCGGGAGGACGCACTGCTGGTGCGAGCCATCGCGGAGACCGTGCGGCCGCTCCAGGGGACGCGCGAGGACTTCGAGCCGCTGCTGGACCTGGTGGGCGACGCGCGATGCGTGCTGATTGGCGAGGCGACCCACGGCACGCACGAGTTCTACCGGCTGCGCGCGCTGCTGACGCGGCGGCTCATCGAGGAGAAGGGCTTCAGCGCCGTCGCGGTGGAGGCGGACTGGCCGGATGCGTACCGCATCAACCGCTACGTGCACGCGATGGGCATGGACGTGGACGCGGTGGAGTCGCTCGCCGACTTCCAGCGCTTCCCTTCTTGGATGTGGCGCAACGCGGACGTGCTGGACTTCGCGGGCTGGCTGCGGACGCACAACGACCGGCGCCCGGCGCGGGAGAAGGTCGGGTTCTACGGGTTGGACCTCTACAGCCTCCATGCCTCCATGGGCGCGGTGGTGACGTACCTGGACCGGGCGGATCCGGAGGCGGCGAAGCGCGCCCGGTACCGCTACGCGTGCTTCGAGCACTTCGGAGAGGACCCCCAGGACTACGGCCACGCCACGACGCTGGGGCTGTCACCGGACTGCGAGCGGCAGGTCATCGCCCAGCTCCGGGAGCTGCAGCGGGAGCGCGAGTCCCTGCTGCACCGGGACGGGCCCCTGGCGGAGGACGCGCAGTTCGAGGCGGAGCAGAACGCGCGCGTCGTCCAGAACGCGGAGGAGTACTACCGGTCGATGTTCCATGGGCGCGTCTCGTCCTGGAACCTGCGCGACACGCACATGGCGGACACGCTGGACACGCTGCTGGCGTTCCAGGCACGGCGCTCGGGTGAGGCGCGGCTCGTGGTCTGGGCGCACAACTCCCACGTCGGGGATGCGCGCGCGACGGAGATGGGTGGGGCGGGCGAGGTGAACCTGGGGCAGCTGACGCGCCAGCGGCACCCGGGGCAGACGCGGCTCATTGGCTTCAGCACGTACCGGGGCACCGTCACCGCGGCCTCCAACTGGGGCGGGGCCGCCGAGCGGAAGAGGGTCCGCCACGGGCTGCCGGGCAGCTGCGAGTCCCTCTTCCACCAGGTCGGCCTGCCGGGCTTCCTGTTGGACCTCCGCGAGCTGGGAGAGGCCGCCGGAGCGCTCCGCGAGCGGCGCCTGCAGCGGGCCATCGGCGTCATCTACCGGCCCGACACGGAGCGCATGAGCCACTACTTCCACACCCGGCTGCCGGAGCAGTTCGACGCGATGCTGCACCTCAATGAGACGCGCGCGCTCGAACCGCTGGAGCGCACCGCCGGCTGGGAGCGCGGCGAAGCGCCGGAGACCTATCCGACGGGCCTGTAGGCCCGGGCATGGCTTCCTCCCAGCTCCGGGGTACGGTCCTGGCCCCCAAGGCGCGGACGCTCCGCGCCCAGGCAGGCCGTGTCCCCGGGAGGAGCCTCATGCGGTGGTGGTGTCTCGCGCTGTTGCTGGCTTCCTGTTCGGCGCACCGTCCCTCCGGAGCCGGCGCGCCGGACACCTCGAAGGAGCGGGACCTTCGCGCCCGCATCCTCGAGGCGAAGGGGGAAGCGGCCATCGAGTCCAGGCAGTGGGGCGTGGCGGCGGCATCGTTCGCGCTGGCCCGGGCGTCGCGGGACTCGCTCGCCGCGCGGTGGGGGCAGGGCCGGGCGGTGGACCACGCCTCCACGCTGCGCTGGTCGAAGCGCATCCAGGGCTCGGTGCTGGCCCTGGCGTTCACGCCGGATGGCCGGGTGCTGGCCTCCGGTCATTACGACTCCGTCGTCCGGCTCTGGGACGTGGAGCGCGGCGAGCTGCTGGCGGAGCTCCAGGGCCACACGGCCGAGGTCCACGCCGTCGCCTTCTCACCGGACGGCCGCTGGCTGGCTTCCGCGGGCAGGCCCGGGGAAATCCGTGTCTGGGATTGGCGCCAGGGCCGGCAGCACGCCGTGATTCAGGGCCACGCCGACGTCGTGCTCGGGCTGGCCTTCTCTGCTGACGGCGGGCGGCTGGCCTCCGGTGGCCTGGACAGGGCGGTCCGTGTCTGGGACGTCGAGACGGGCGCCGAACGGCTGCGCTTCGAACACGACGACAACGTCATCGCCGTCGCCTTCTCTCCGGAGGGCGGACGGCTCCTGTCGACGAGCGCGGACCGGAGCGCGCGGGTCTGGGACCTGGCGTCGCGCAAGGAGGTCCACCGCCTCGGGGGCCATGAGGAGAAGGTGGAGGCGGGCGCGTTCTCCTCGGACGGACAGCGCATCATGACGGCGGCGGGCGACCGGGCCGTGCGCCTCTGGGACGCCCGGTCGGGACAGCTCGTGGACGTGCTGCGCGACTCCGGCAACGTCTCCGTCGCGGCCATCGACGGTGCGTTCCGGCTCCTGGTCCAGGGCGGGTGGGACGGGCGCGTGCGGCTCATCGATGCTCACGGGGGCGCGCTGCTGGAGCGGCTGGACGCGCACCATGCCGCCGTGATGAGCGTGGCCCTGTCGCCGGACGGACGCACGTTCGCTTCGGGCGGGATGGACGGGGTCCTCCACGTGTGGCGCCGGCCGGAGGTCCCCGCGGAGGTGCTGCTGCGCGGGCACTCCGTCTGGGTGGAGGCGCTCGCGTTCTCCCAGGACCGCGAGCTCCTCTCCGGCGGTGAGGACGGCTGGCGGCGGTGGCGCCTCGCGGAGGTGAATGCTCCTGCCTCCGAGCCAGGAGGAACGGAGGCCACGGTGTCCCTGGCGGTGAGCCCGGACCGCGAGCGCATCGCGCTGGGCACGCTGAAGGGCAAGGCGCTGGTGCTGGACGCGCGTTCGGGACGGGTGCTGCTGGAGCTGCCCGGGGCGAAGGGCTCCGTGCGCGCGGTGGCCTTCAGCCCGGACGGGGCGCTCGTCGCGGTGGCGGGCGATCCCGACATCCAGCTGTGGTCCGTGTCCGACGGCAGGCCCGTGGGGCTGCTCCAGGGACACACCGGCAAGGTCTGGACCCTGGCCTTCGACGGCACGGGGCGCAGGCTCGCGTCGGGTGGCGCGGACAAGACGGTGCGCACCTGGGACGTGGAGCGCCGTCAGCCCCTGCTGCGGCTGGACATGGGCGAGCCCGTGCGCGCCGTGGCCTTCACGCCGTCCGGGCCCCACCTGGTGACGGCGGGCATGCGGCAGCCCATCCGCGTCTGGGACGTGGGGGAGGGCCGGCTGTTGAAGACGCTGGATGAGGGGACCGCGGGCGTGCTGGCCCTGGCCGTGTCGCCGGATGGGCGCTTCCTGGCCTCGTCCGGCGTGGAGCAGGTGGTGAAGGTCTGGGGCCTTCCCTCCGGCGAACGGCTGGGGACCCTCACGGGCCAGCAGGGCTTCCTGTCGGGCCTGGCCTTCTCCCCGGACGGAGCGCTCCTCGTCTCCGCGGCCTCCGACCGGACGCTCCAGCTGACGCGGTTCCAGTCCATCGCCCATCCGCCCCCGGCGGGAGCGGGCGTCGAGGACCTCCTGCGCCGCTACGGGCTCGTGTGGGACGAGGCCCGCTTCCTCCTCCAGTACCGCTGAGGCGTCACACCAGCCGCAGGAAGCGGTTGAGGTCGCGGAACAGCCAGAGGGGATTGCCGTACCACACGGCCATCTCCAGCACCCCCGCCCACACGACGAGCCCCAGGCGCACCGCCGTGGGCCAGCGTGGGACGCGCAGGACGCCGACGGTCAGCGGCACCAGCATCAGCGCGGAGGCATGCCACCAGTGGCGCGTGTCGATGACCGCGAGCACGACGCCCAGCCCCACCGACGCCGCCACCAGGCCGTCCGACCCGCGCCAGGAGAGCGCCAGCGCCACCGCGCTCAAGCCCATCACCAGGGCCACCGTGCCGGGCTCTCCCAGGATGGAGGGCGTGGCCGCGTCCGTCCGGGCGGCCAGCGGCGCCATCCACAGGAACGTGCGCACGCAGAGGACCCCCGCCGCCGCCACCCCGGCCAGCGTGCCCCACGGCCACTG
>NZ_JBKGHJ010000300.1:0-10773 GCF_046520365.1 Corallococcus sp. 4LFB | reverse complement strand
CCCGCCGCCTGCGCCAGGGGCGCGCCCGCGTGCGCCAGGTCCGGCAGCGCCGCCACGCACGCCCACACGAGCCCCACGTACAGCAGCATCGCCAGCAGCAATGAGCCCACCGTCGCCATGGGCACCGTGCGCTCCGACGCGCGCACCTGCCCGGCGATGACGGGGACGATTTCAAAGCCCTGGTAGGCGAACATCACCGTCAGCCCCGCCTTGAGCCAGGACGTCCCCGTGGCGGGCAGCGGTGGCGGCACCTGCCCGGCCGGCAGGAGGAAGAACGCGCCCAGCAGCGCCGCCAGGGGTAGCAGCTTGAGCACCGTGAGTGCCGTCCACGTCCGCGCGGACACGCGGATGCCGGAGGCCACCAGCGCCGCCAGCCCCGTCACCAGCGCGGAGGCCAGCAGCCGCTCGCCCATGGGCCCTCCCAGGCCCACCGACGGCGCCACCGCCCGTGCCAGGCCCGCCATCACCGCGGACGTGCTCAGGAAGGCGCTGACGTAGGCCACCCAGCCGACGAGGAACGACACGCGCTCGCCGAACGCCGCGCGCGCGAACACCACGGGCCCGCCATCCGAGTCGAACCGCCGGCCGAGCACCGCGAACGCGAACGCCACGGGCACCAGCGCGAGCCCCGTCAGCGCGAAGGCCCACACCGCGCCCAGGCCGGGCGCCTGCGCGGCGACCTCCGCGGGCGCGAAGAAGATGCCGACGCCGACAATGCCGTTGACGCCCAGGGCCAGCAGCTGGAACGGCCCGATGGTGCGCTCGGGCGCGACGCCGGAGGGGAGGGTGGACACGGCCCGGACTTCACTACACCCGCGCCCCGCGCACCATCACCGTGCATGCCCTCAGGGGTGGGAGAGCAGCACGCTCAGCGCGGCCATGCGCCCGGACGCGGGCTCCTGCTCCAGGGCCCTGGGGATGGCGACGTACACGTCGTTCTCGCGCTCGTCGCCGCAGGCGCGCGTCCCCCGGTAGTGCTTGCGGTCGCGCTCGATGATGAGGTTGTAGCCGCACGGCCCCACCGACCCCGTCAGCTCATCCGGGCTGAGCGTCAGGGACGACGGCTGGCCCGCGAAGGTGCCCATCGCCTCCACCACCTCCGGGCGCTCGCGCACGGTGAGGTCCACCGGCTTCTGGTCCACGGTGCCCTGGATGCGCCGGTCCGACAGCTTCAGGTCCACGGGGCGCTGGAAGGCCTGGCCCTTCAACGCGGTGTCCGACAGCTGGAGCCGCAGGTCCGGGCCCTGGAGGCCCTGCGCGTCGACGCTCGCACGCACGGTCGTCCGGGGCGTCCGCAGCTCCACGGTCTCGTCGCGCTTCGCGACAGCGGATCCGCCCGCGAGCAGGGCGGCAACAGTGAGGATGCGTGCGATTCTCATGCCCCAAAGCTGGGGCGTCGGGCCGCGCGACACCAGGGCCGTGCTCCGGCTGCCCGGCGGGCCGCACGCGGCCTTCGTGATATCCGTCCGCAGGTGTCCCGCACGCGCCTGCTGGCCCTCCTCGTCGCACTCGCCGCCGTCCTGGTCGCCGTCTGGCAACGCGCCCACGCCGTTGAGCGGCTGGGCCAGGACTTCGACGAGGCGACCTACCTGCCCATCGCCTTCACCTATGCCGGGATGCTGGAGGAGGGCCGCTGGGGCGACATTGGCAAGTTGCGGGAGAACTTCGAACACCCGCCGCTGGTGAAGCTGCTCTTCGCGCAGAGCGTGCGGGTGACGGGCGCTCCCGAACCCGACTGGTCGGACGTGCCCATGGGCCAGCCCATCCCGGACGCTGCGCGCCCCGTGTTCCGCGCGACGCGGAGCCTGTCGGCGGTGGCGGGGGTGCTCCAGGTGGGGCTGGTGGCGCTCGTGGATCCGCTGGGCGCGCTCCTGCTCGCGTGGGACCCGTACCACACGAAGTACACGTCCCAGGCGTACCTGGAGGCGGTGCCGGGGCTGTTCGCGTGCTCGCGCTGCTCGCCTTCGAGCGCGCCCGGCGCCACGGCTTCGCGCCGGGATGGACCGCGGTGTCCGGCGCGCTGCTGGGGCTGGCGGCGGCGGGGAAGTATCCGTACGGCCTGGTGGGCGGGCTCACGTTCCTGCCGTTCCTGGTGGCGGGCGCGCGCACGCGGTGGCGCCCGTGGGCCGCCATCGTCGTGTCCACGGCGGCGGCGTTCCTCCTGGTGAACCCCGCCCTGTGGTCGTCGCCGTTCGCGCTGCTGTGGGAGTCCATCACGTTCCACTGGGACTACTCGCACAACGAGCACGTGCGCCGCGCCGCGCTGCCCTGGTACCAGCCGCTCGCGTTCCTCACGGACACGTGGCTGTCGGCCTCCGACCCGGGCATCTACCTCACGCACTTCAACGCCCGCGCGCTGCTGCCGCTGGCGGTGGTGGGCCTGCCCGCGACGTGGCGCGAGCGGCCCGTGTGGGCGGTGGGCGCCGTCGTGGGGCTGGTGTTCCTGCTGCTGTGGAACACCAAGTGGCCGCAGTACCTGCTGCTCGTCCTGCCCGCGCTGTGCGTCTGCGCGGGCGGGGGCGTGCGGACCGTGGCCGGCGGGGCCGTGCGGCTGTTCCGCAAGGTCCAGGGCTCGCGCTCGCGCGTCAGCGCAGGTGGGTGAAGACGCACGGGTCGGCGGGCAGGTCCAGGTCGCAGGTGGGCATGAGGCACGTCACGTTCGCGCGCCGGGGCAGCGGCACCCAGCCCGAGCGGCACAGCAGGGAGACCGGCGTGCCGGGCCCGCGCAGCATGCCCGCGCACGCCACGCCCCGGCGCTCCATGTCCTGCATGGCCACCTGGAGCAGCCGCTGCCGGTCCTGCGCGGACACGGAGGCGTGGAAGGCCATCAGGTCCACGACCTCCGCGGTGAGCTCTCCCACGCCCGTCATCAAGAGGCTGTGGGAGCTGACGAGCCCGCGCACCTCGCCGTCCTGCTCCAGCACGAAGGTGTGGGGCACGTCCCGGTACTGGAGCTGGGCCGCCAGCTGCTCGGTCGTGTACGTGTAGCCCAGCGTCACCGGGCGCAGCATGTCGTGGACCAGCGTCGCGCAGCGCCCCAGGTCCGCCAGCTGATAGGGGCGGATGCCCTCGCGGTCCGCCTCGCGGAAGCGGTGCCGCAGGAAGGGCTGCGCCAGCGTGAACAGCCTCCGCTCGTTGTCCGTGAAGGACCAGCGGGCCAGCGCCCGCGCGTCAAAGGCATACATCCACAGCCCGAGCCCCCCGAAGAGGCGCGTGTTCCACGTCCGGCGCCAGAAGCCCGGCGGGCGGGGCTCCGCGGTCGTGAAGCCCAGGGTGAGCCGCGCCGCCCGGTCCTGGTGCCGCCGGAGCAGCTCCTTGGCCAGCTTCGCGCCAATGCCCTGCCCGCGATGCGAGTTCGTGACGGTGGCCCGCAGCCCGTAGCTGCCGTCCACCTCCACGCGGCCCAGGCGGAGCCTCGCGGGCTCCGCGAAGAGGGTGCCCACCAGCGTCTTCCCCTCGTACGCCGCCAGCAGGTAGTCGCGCGGCGCCTGGCCGCCCCGGAACAGGCGCCAGTCGCAGAAGCGCTTGTCCCAGACGGGCAGCGGCGCCGTCTTGCCGTAGGTGGACTGCCAGACGCGGTTGAGGAACCAGGAGGCCTCGGAGGCGTCGCCGTCAAAGGTTCGCACCTCAATCATGGCCTGCCTCCGGGGACGGGTTGCCGGAGCGCGAAGCCTCGCCATGAGCTTGCTTTCATGGCGTTGAAGGTAGGGAGGGGGGCCGTGCTGGAAAGCGGCTGCCGTGGACGGCTACGTCCTGGCTGTCATTGCCGCGTCAATGCCAGGCCTGCCGCGTAGGGTGTCCCACAGGCACCGCGCCAGGAGGGCGGGGGGAGTGTGTGAAGCCCGCCGTCTCGCGCTCGCTCAAGGAGGCGTCGTGAGTACGAAGTCCGCGTACACCGCGCGGTGGTCGGAGCCGCCGTAGCCGTCGCCGTCGCGGGCCACGCGGAAGGAGCCCGGCACGTAGGTGCCGCCCCCTCCGGGCGCCAGGTAGAGGTGGTCGATGGCCTGGCCCCGGCCAGAATAGACATACGACCACGTCTCGTTCTCCGGCCGGTCCCTGGCGACGCGCAGCAGGACTTCGTCCAGGGCGTTGATGGCCTCCGACCCGGGGACGTCGTTGAGGTCGCCGCCCATCACCACCAGCGCGGAGGGGAACTCCTTCACGGATTCGAGGAGGAGGGTCCGCGACGCATAGGCTTCCGCGACGCGGCGGCCGGGATCGTCGTCCACCTTGGAGCGGAAGTGCGCCGCGAAGACGATGACGTGCGCGCCGTCCACGTCCAGGTGCACCTCCAGCAGGTCGCGCGAGAAGCGGGTGGCCGAGCCGTCCGGCCTGTAGATGTACTGGCTGCGGTGGCTGCGCACCTCCGTGATGGGGAAGCGGGACAGGACCGCCACGTCCACCGACGCCGCGGAGTAGGTCTCCCCGAGCCGCGAGTACATGAACCGCGGAACCCGGCTCTGGAGCCCGTCCAGCGACGCCTGGGTCTCAACCTCTTCCAGCATCACGATGTCCGCGTTGAGCGCGGTGATGGCCCGTCCGAGCTGGTCCACCTGCGCCGCGAACTCCGCCTCCGTGGGCAGCTCCTCGTAGTTGGAGCCGCCGCAGGAGCCCGTGGCGCAGACCGTGTCGAAGAGGCGGTGCACGTTGTACGCCGCGATGCGTACGTGGGGGCCCTCCGGGACCGGCGGCGTGCCGCTGTCGGGCTGCGGGCAGTTGCCCTGGACGCAGGACCCGGCGTCCGGAACCGCCAGCGATTGAGCGGGCTGTCCATCACAGCCCGCGAGGGCGAGCACCGCGCCCCACAGGGCGAGGCTCGAGCGGAGACGGAAGCGGAAGGGGGCCGCGGCGAGGGTGACATCGGGGCGGCAACCTACCACCGCGCCTTCCCATGGGCCGGGCGAACCGGCCCGAAGTGTCGGACGACGCAGCGCGGCTCGCTCCTGCGGGCCGTGCGCGGACTCCTGGTGCCGGTGAGGTGGACCCGGGGTGGGGCTGCTCCAGCCGCTGGCCGTGCCGACCGGCCACGCGAGGGCAGGCGCCGTTCGGCGTGGCTCCGCGACCGCTCGTCCCCGAGGCCCCCGGCCATGCCGCCAGGCGTGTGCATCCTGGCGTCATGTCGGGCGCGAACGCGCCCGCGAGGTGCCGACGCCATGAACCCGTCCGTTTCCATGTCCCCCCTTCCTCCTTCTCCCGCCCCTCCGTCGCGGCGTCGGCCCGGCCGCTGCTGCCTGGGTGCGCGCCCGCGCCGGACGCTGGCGGCGTCGCTTGCCCTGGGCGTGTTCGCGGAGGTCCTGCTCGACAGGCAGCGCTGGGGCCTGGGCTTCCCGCTGCTGGTGGCGGCCCTGGTGGGCGCGCTCGCGTGGCTGGGGGGACGTGAGGGCTGGCAGCGCGCGCGGCCCAATGCGTGGCTGCTGGCGCCGCTGGGGCTGGTCAGCGCCTTCGTGGCGGTGCGGGACAGCTCCTGGCTGCTGGCGCTCAACGTGCTGACGGCGGCCGTGCTCCTGATGCTGCTGTCGCACTTCTGGGCCGCGGGCCGCGTGGAGCGGCTGGGGCTCACCGATTATGCCTCCGTCGTCCTCGGCTCCGCCGTCCAGCCCCTGCGCTACGCGCCGGCGCTCGTGCGGGACAGCGTGGACGTGCAGGGCCTCAAGGCGCACTCGCGCTTTTTGGGGGCGCTGTCGCGGGGGCTGCTGCTGACGCTGCCGGTGCTGTTCGTGTTCGGGCTGCTGCTCGACTCCGCGGACGGGGTCTTCTCCTCCACCATGCAGCGGCTGCTGTCCTTCGACCTGGGGCTGGACGTGGTGGTGGCGCGGGTCGTCGGCGTGGCGTTCAGCGCGTGCGTCGCGGCGGGCGTGCTGGGCACGCGCTGCGCCGCCGCGCCGTGAAGGAGCGGGGGGACGCGGAGGTGACGGCCGCCACGCCGCGCCTGGGCTTCATCGAAGCGCTCATGCTCATCTTCGCCGTGGACGCGCTGTTCTTCGTCTTCGCGGCCTTCCAGGTGGCGTACCTGTTCGTCGGCGACGCGTCCTCCCCCGCGTCCGGCTACTCCTTCGCGGAGTACGCGCGGCGCGGCTTCTTCGAGCTGGTGGTCGTCTCCTCGCTCACGCTGGCGCTGGTGATGGCCCTGACGCGCTGGACGCGGCGCGAGACGCGCGTGGCGCAGACCGTCTTCCGCGTGGGCACGTCACTGATGGTGGCGCTGACGCTGGTCATCCTCGCGTCGGCGATGCGGCGCCTGTCGCTGTACGAGGACGCGTTCGGCTACACGCTGCTGCGCCTGCACACGCATGTCTTCATGGTGGCGCTGGGGGCGGCGCTGGCCTGGCGCGCGGTGACGCTGTGGTGGAAGCCGGAGCGCTTCGCGGTGGGCGCCTTCGCCACGGCGCTGGGCGCGGTCCTCGCGCTCAACTTCCTCAACCCGGAGGCCTTCATCGTCCGCCACAACCTGGAGCGGTATGCGCGCACTGGATCGTTGGACACCGAAATGTTCTCCCATCTCTCCGCGGACTCGGTGCCCGGGCTGGTGCTGGCGGACGCCACCGTCTCCGAGGACCACCGGCTGGCGCCCCTCCTGAAGGAGCACCAGGAGCGGCTGTCCCAGGGGGACACGGTCCCGGAGTGGAACCTCTCCCGCTTCCTCGCGCGCCGGGCGCTCCTGCGGACGGGGGCGTGGAGTGCGCCCGTGAATCCGTGAGGCACCCTGGCTAGATTGCGGCGCCATGAGTGAAGTCGCCGGACGCCGTGCCTTCAGCCTGCCCCCCATTCCCGCGGTCCTCGTCGCCGTGGTGAGCGTGCAGGGGGGCGCCGCGCTCGCGAAGGGGCTCTTCCCCGTCCTGGGGGCGGTGGGGGCCGCGGGCCTGCGGCTGGTGCTCGCGTCAGTGATGCTGCTGGCCTGGTTCCGGCCCTCGCTGACTCGCTACACGCGGGCGCAGTGGGCGGCCATCGTGCCGTACGGCGTGGCGCTGGGCGTGATGAACCTCACGTACTACCTGGCCATCGCGCGCATCCCGCTGGGGCTCGCGGTGACGCTGGAGTTCGTGGGGCCCTTCGTGCTCGCGGTGGTGGGCTCGCGCAAGGCGCTGGACTTTCTCTGGGTGCTCTTCGCGGCGACGGGCATCGTGCTGATCACGCCCTGGACCGCGAAGCCGGGCGGGTTGGATCCGCTGGGCGTGGTGATGGCATTGACGGCGGGGGCGTGCTGGGCGCTCTACATCCTGATGGGCGGAAGGCTGTCGCGCTGCGTGCCGGAAGGGCAGGGCGTGGCGGCGGGCATGGTGGTGGCCATGCTGACGGTGCTGCCCTTCATGCTGCGCGAGGGCCACCTGGAGCGGATGACGCCCGGCCTCTTCGCCGCGGGCCTGGGCGTGGCGCTGCTGTCCAGCGCGCTGCCGTACACGCTGGAGATGATGGCGCTGGGCCAGCTCTCCAGCCGCACCTTCGGCATCCTGATGAGCCTGGAGCCCGGCGTGGCCACGGTGGTGGGCTGGCTGTTCCTGCGCGAGCACCTCACCCCCCTGCAATGGCTGGCGGTCGCGCTGGTGAGCGTCGCGTCGGCGGGAGCGACGCTGACAGCCAGGAACCCCCCTCCGCCCGTGGAGGCGTGACGCCGGCTCAGAAGTCGTGGACGACCAGGTCGAACCGGCAATGCCGCGCCAGCAGGTCCAGCAGGTCATCCAGGGGCGCGTTCAGCCGGTGCCGGTAGAGGTCCAATCCGATGAGGGATTGATCCACCTTCCACGCGTCCATCGCATCAAGCATGGGCCGCAGGCGGCCCGTGAGCCACAGCCGGGTCCAGGCGCCCTGGGTCCGGGCCAGGATGGGGCGCCGGTCCTTCACGACCAGCTCGACCCACAGGTGTCCCGATGTCTCAAGCGTGGAGCGGAAGCCCTTGGGCAGGAAGGTGTAGGTCTTCTCCCGCCAGCCTTCGGGATGCCGCTCCATCGTGGGCGTCAGGCAGACGAACTCCACCTCCGGCCACGCGATGAAGACAGGCTTCGCGAGCAGCGGACGCAAGGTGCCGCCCTGCTCGTCGAAGTCCACGCGAAGCGGAAGGCCGCGATGGACGAGCGCTCCCGCCATCAGGGAAGCGAATCCAGCGCCGCGAGCAGCCGTCCCACGTCCTCCGCCGTGTTGTAGTGGAGCAACGACGCGCGCACCGCGCCGTCGGGCATGAGCCCCAGCGCCTCCGCCGCCATCGTCGCGTAGTAGTGCCCCGCGGCCACGCCCACGCCCTGCTCCGCCAGGTGCTCGGCCACGGCGCGCGGTGCCAGGCCGGTCACGTTGAAGCAGAAGGTGGCCACGCGCCCGGTGGACGTCTTCGGTCCGTAGAGCCGCACGCGCGGTGCCGCGACAGCTGCTCCAGCGCGGCCTCCAGCAGCGGCTGCTCCAGCTGCGTGATGCGCTGGAAGGCCCGCGTCAATCCCTCGCGCCCCGGCTGGCCACCGCCCAGCACGTCGCGCAGGTAGCGCAGGGAGCCCAGCCAGCCGGCCCAGCCTTCGTGGTTCGCGGTGCCCGGCTCGAACTTCTGCGGACCGTCATCCGGCATGAACCACAGCTTGTCCGCCGGCAGCCCCGCGAGCAGCTCGCGCCGCACGAACAGACAGCCCAGGTGCGGACCGAAGACCTTGTAGGGAGAGAGCACCGCGAAGTCCGCGCCCCACGCCCGAACGTCCGGCAGGTGGTGCGGGCCGGAGTGCACCGCGTCCACGAACAGCCACGCGCCCACGCCGTGCGCCACCTCCGCCGCGGCGGCCACGTCCGGCGTCGCGCCCACGGAGTTCGCCGCCGCCGTCACCGCCACCAGCCGCGTGCGCGGGGTGACGAGCTTGCGCAGCTCCGCCGCCTCCAGCCGGCCCTCCGGCCAGCTCGCGCGCCAGGTCGTCACCTTCACGCCCTGCGCCTCCAGCGCGCGCCACGGCGCCGCGTTGGATTCGTGCTCCAGCTCGGAGATGACCACCTCGTCGCCCGCCTGGAAGAGGCGTGAGAGCGCCCGGCCCACCTGGAAGGTGAGCGCGGTGGCGCTGGGCCCGAGCATCACCTCGTCGGGCCGGCAGTTGAGGAACTCCGCCGTCTCCTCGCGCGCCCGGGCCTTGAGCGCGGTGGCCACGCGGGAAGCGGCGTAGGGCTGGCCCACGTTGCAGCTGCCGCCCGTGAGGAATTGATGGATGGCGTCGATGCAGTGCGTGGGCACCTGCGCGCCCGCGGCGTTGTCCAGGTAGCTGAAGCCGGACCGCAGGGCGGGGAAGTGCTCGGCGAAGGGGGAGGGCATGGGGCGCGAAGCATAGCCCCGCGCCCTGCCGCCGGGACTACGGCGTGCCGAAGTCCTGCGTCCAGTAGGCCTTGTAGGTGCTGGTCGCGCGTTGAAGTAGCCGATGCCCGTCTGCGTCAGCGCGCCGTTCATGATGTTGTTGCAGTGGCCGGTGCTGTTCATCCAGCCCGTCACCACCGCCGCCGGGGTGCCGTAGCCCGCGGCGATGTTCTCCGCCGCCGTCCGGTAGCTGTAGCCCGCGGACGTCATGCGCTGCCACGGCGTGGAGCCGTTGGAGCCCGTGTGGCTGAAGAAGTTGTTCGTGCCCATGTCCTTGGAGTGCTTGCGCGCCGCGCACCGCAGCTTCGTGTCCAGCGTGAGCGGACCCACCGCCGGCTTCGCCACGCCGCCACAGGTGGCGCCCGCCGCGCGGCGCTGGTTGATGAGCGTGAGCACGTCGTTCTCGAACGTCACCCAGGCCGGATCCCACGTCGTCACGTCGTCGCACCAGGCCGCGCTCGCGCTCAGCCCGTTGCCGGCGACCTCCGTCTGGACCGGCGGCACCACGACGCCTTCCCCCTGCGACGTGGGCGCCTCCTCGCCTCCACAGCCGCCCAGCAGGGCAGCGGCGCTCAGCAAACTCAGACACAGCGAACGGGGCGTGGGCTTCATGGACAGACCTTTCACCGGCGGGGGCCGGTCAGGGGAAGGGGTTCAGCGAGATGCATCTTTGTCCATGAATCCATGGTTTGGCCATGGACGCCCCGTGCATTGTGATTGACGGGGGAGCGGGCCGGGTTGTGTTGACGGTGTTGGTGACGGAAAGTTCCTTCCCGTGAAGACGCCTTCCGCTGCGCCTGCCATTCGTTCCGTGGTGCTGGACACCAACGTGGTGCTGGACGTGTTCGTCTTTGACGACGCGTTCACGCGGCCGCTGAAGGAGGCGCTGCGTTCGGGCGCGCTGACGGCGTGGGCGGACCGGCACACGCTGAAGGAGCTGGCGCTGGTGCTCGCCTATCCCTCGTTCAAGCTGGCGGCGGACGCGCAGCGGGCCGTGCGCGAGGCGTACGGCGCGCTCGTGCGTGTCATGGACGGGGAGGGGACACCGGTGGAGCTGCCGCCGTGCAGGGACCGGGATGATCAGAAGTTCCTCGCGCTGGCCGCGCGCGCGGAGGCCTCGTGGCTGGTGAGCAAGGACAAGCGCGTGCTGTCCATGGGCGGCGGGCGGCGGCTGCCGTTCGACGTGCTCACGCCACGCCGTGCCTCGCAGGTGCTGGAGGCGGAGGGCTTCACGCGGAGCGTTTGAGACAGGTGTGAAGCAGCCAGGCAGGGGTGCGCACACGCAGTCAAAATGGCGCTCCGTGCTTGGTCGCCCGCGCATCTCGGGCCATCCTTCGGCCCGGTGCGTTCCTCACTCCTGATCCTCCTGCTCTGCGCCGGCTGTGCCGCGCGTGTCGTCACCCCCGTCCCGGCGCCTGCTCCGGCACCTGCCCCGGCCGCGTCCGCGACGCCGCCCGTGGAGA